>CAXHFM010000009.1:0-23023 GCA_964016345.1 uncultured Candidatus Poseidoniales archaeon
CACGCCTATGTTCGTCGGCAGCGTCAGATGTGTATAAGAGACAGCTGAAATACAGTCAATTGAGGTCACGGGACTCTGACCTGACAGTCCCTCAAGCAAGTGAGTCTCGGCCCCGCCGTCTCCAGAAGCCCTCACTCTCCATATTTCTCCTTCTGAGGACCCGATATAGGCCCAAGACCCAGACAAGCTCCATGAAACCGACAAAAGATCAGAGCCAGAGAGATTTTTTACTCCTGCATCAGTCAGCGACTTATCCAAATCAGAGTATCTCAGAACCGTCCCATTATCTCCTACTATCAATGCAGAATTCCCACTGGGATGAAAACTGGCATCATTTAGAGAACTATTTCCTATAGACGGAGTCTCTATGTAATCGGAAGGGTCCGAGGCCGAGAATACAATGACATTCGAATCTTGGCCAAATGCTATCACAAGCTCCTTCGAGGGACTGAGCTCAGCACCAGCTAGTCCCAAGTCATCACCCGGCAGAGAATCGAAACCATCCAGTCCAATTGCAGAATTTGCAGATGATAGACTTGACACATTTGATAGAAGAAAAACAACGGCCAGAAGTGTCACTATTCCCCTAGGCATGCTATCCGATACGCGCATTGTCTATAGCCCGTTCGTAACCCATTATTGAAGGACTCACGACGGCAGAATTGAAGAATACCCCAGTAAGCCGGGTATCATGGAGCGATTCGATGTACGACGCGGAATGGTTAAGCAAATTATAGAAGAAGGGGGCCTATCGGTACTAGCTAGCAAGTATTTCGACGATATTCAGCCCACTGGGGACAGTTCATTTACTGGCTCACACGGAATAATGACATCTATTTCAGGAAGATTTGAAGGAAACGCACTAATTATTGACGTAACCAACATTGCTCCCGACTTTGATAACCCGGATGCTATGAAGTCCGCAATGGACGATCGCAGAAGATGGACAACTTTCCTCGACGAAGCGACTGGATACAACTCCAAGCAAAGAGGCGATAAAGCGAAGGAATGGGCTAAAAAAGCATCAAAGGCAAAATCTGCCATCTCAGCGGCTCATCATTTCATGTCTATGTCTGAGGCTATCCCCCAAGATAAGATAGACCAGGCAGAGGATTTGATCTCTGAAATTGAGGAAGCCTTGGAATCTAATGAAAATACCAAAGCCGCTGGAAGGGCAGAGAAACTGAATAAGTTATTCAATTAGGTGAAAAAATGGCCTCTGACGAAATCCAAGCCGGAGAAGAAATACGACACCCTGTCGCAGATAGGATGTTTTCAGATTGTTCAGAAGTTATCGGAATCAATCACGTAGAATCGGTTCTTTTGGGCTCAGCATCCCACTCCGGAGACAATCAACTTGTAGCATATGTTGGCTTAGAGCCGAGTGGAAAGGCCCATCTAGGATGGCTACTCCTTTCGGGAACAATAAGAAAAATGTTGGATGAAGGGATAAATGTCATTATTTTACTGGCCGATTGGCATGCTTGGGTAAATGACAAATTTGGCCGAGATATGGCAAAGATATCCATCGCAGCCGATTACATGTCAGAGGTCTTCAGAGTCCTTCTCGACTACCCGGAATTGGGTGATGGGCCTGGACAGGTAAGGTTTGTCCGGGCATCAGAGGTTATGGATTCTGGTAAATACTGGGAGAGAGTATTACGTTGCTCTAAGAATATGAGCCTATCTAGGGTTAGGAGGACATTCAGTATCATGGGAAGAGATGAGGATTCCTCCGACCACGATTTGTCTGCCTTCTATTATCCCGCTCTGCAGGCCGCTGATATCTTTGAGCTAGAAGTTGACATAGCACTTGGAGGGATGGATCAGAGAAAGGCCCACATGTACATGAGAGAAGTAGCTGATCGAAATGACTGGACCAAGCCAACGTGTATTCATACACCCATGCTTTCTGGGTTGAAGGGAACAGGGGGGAGGATGGATTCCTTCGAATATAAGATGTCGAAGTCAGACCCAAACAATGCAATAATTCTGCATGACTCCAAAGATGTCCTTCGTAAGAAAATGAAGAAAGCGTTTCTTGAGGTAGGAAATGACTCCTCTGCCATCTTCGAGATAGTGGAACACGTCATTATACCTAGAATGGGGAAAATAGTTGTAACTCCAGATCCAAAGTATGGCGCTCCATCCAGTTTCTCTAATTCTGGTGATTTTGTTTCATCAGTTTCGGAAGGAAATGTGCACCCATTAGATGCAAAAATAGCTGTTGCAGACGCTCTTTCCGAAATTCTTTCGCCAGTTTCCAAATATTTCCAAGACAATCCTGAATTATTGGAGAGGATGGAATCCTTCTCCGCATTCAACTGATTCGTCGTAATTTACGCTTTTCGAGCTTTTCTTCAGGGACAGGTATCATAACCCCTATTGCCACGCGAGGCTGGTGAAATTGTGTCAGATGTCGGTATAGATGACATCGCAATTCATTTTCCTAGGCTTTACTTCGATATGAAGGACTTCGCCGATTTCCGTGGCGCAGACTTCTCTAAGCTAAACAAGGGACTAGGGCTTGCTGCTATGGCTATTCCAGATGTACATGAGGACACTGCCACGATGGGTGCAAATGCAACTTCCAGACTCATAGATCGCAATGAGATAGATCCTAATAAAGTAGGTCGCATCTATCTAGGTACAGAGTCCGCGCTAGACGGAGCAAAACCTACTGCTACCTACATAATGGACATGCTAGAGCAGAAGTACTCTGGAAAATACGGTGAAAATTGCTTCAGAAATTGTGACGTTGTAGATCTGACGTTCGCTTGTATTGGCGCTGTGGATGCTATGCACAATACTCTGGACTGGGTAGCAAGAGGAGGGCCTGAAAAAGACAGGATTGGCATTGTTGTATTCGCAGACAATGCCAAGTACGATCTTGAATCAAGTGGAGAGTATACTCAAGGCGCAGGGGGAGGTGCAATCCTAATCAGGCACAGTCCTAGACTACTCGCCATTCCCGATATTTGGGGGGTTTCTACCATGCCCGTTCACGACTTCTTCAAACCTAGAAGGGAAGTCAACACCAGAATGATCATTGAGAATGTATTGGAAATCGCCAAGGAGAGTGGGGAGAAGGTCAAAGACGGCCTAGCAGAGAAAATCCTCAAGTTCCTCCCTAAGTCATCAAAGAAAGACGATATTATGTTCGAGAATGAAAAGTTGATGATTCACAAAGATATGCCTGTATTTGATGGGCAGTTCTCGAATAGATGTTATTCTGAATCAGTAAAAACGGCGTTTATCGACTTCAGGTCAAAGGCCATCAGGGACGGAAGATACAATCCAGAGGTCGATGAGATACTTACTGAGCAGTGGTCGCGGATTATTGTACACCTGCCATACGCGTTCCAGGGAAAGAGAATGTTCCCAGATGTCTTCAGGCATGATAGGAGGAATCTTCCAGTTTGGGATTCCATCACTGAAGAGATTGGTCCGGAGCCCCTTCCAGAGTCATTCCCAGATACTCCAGAAGGGATGGAGGAATTTGAACGCGCCAACGACTCCTACAGGAGACTTATCTCCAAAACCAAAGAATTCAAGAATTTTGCAGAGCAGAGGATTGAGAAGACACAGCGGGCGTCTAGTCTGATTGGGAATCAGTACACTCGATCGATCTTCTTGGCTCTAATGTCTGCCATGGAGACTGATTACCTCGATGAAATCGAGATGGGGGGGAGCAAGGTCGGCCTGTGTGGTTACGGTTCGGGTGCTAAGGCCAAGGTCTTCGAAGGGGAAGTTCAGGAGGAATGGAAGGAGATTTCATCTAGATTTAATTTATTTGAGAGACTCTCGTCGAGAAACGCGATCGATAAAACAATTTACGAATCCCTTCATAGAGGTTCAAGGAAAGAATCTGTAATCCCTCCAAGTGGCGAATTCGCATTAATAGGAATTAGCGCAGAAGGCGACCTCGAAGGCCAGAGAAGATATGCCTGGGTCAAGTAGTAAGTCAGTCATAGTTGGATTGAACTAATCACTGTGGCTGGATCGCTCTATTGATAACAATCCTCTGAACTTCCTGGGTTCCTTCGTAAATCTGAGTAATCTTTGCGTCCCTGAAGAATCTCTCAACTGGGAAATCAGTCGTATATCCATAACCTCCCAAGACCTGAACTGCTCTTTCTGAGACCCACATCGCAGTGTCTCCAGCAAACAGCTTAGCCATACTCGCTTCCTTGGTATGCCTCGGGCCTCCTTCTTCATAGTGGAGTTGCTTAGCCCATGCGGCCTTGTAAACCATCATTCTAGCCGCCTCAATCTGAGTGGCCATGTCTGCAAGAATATTCCCGATACTCTGATGATACGATATCGGCTTTCCAAATGTCTTTCGCTCTTGTGAGTAATTTAGCGCTGATTCAAAGGATCCTTGAGCTATTCCTAAGGCCTGAGCAGCGATTCCTATGCGGGAATTATCCAAAGCATTCATGGCTATCGGGAAACCTTCCCCCGAGCCTTTCAAAACATTCTCAACTGGTACCATGCAGTCCTCGAGAAGAAGCGAGCAGGTGTCAGAAGAACGGATCCCAAGTTTATCCTCTTTCTTCCCAACTGTAAAGCCCCTGAATCCCTTTTCAACTATGAATGCAGTAGTGCCTCCGTGTTTCTTTACTCCATACTCTGGGTGATCAACATCCTTCGCAAATAGAACATATATGTCGGCACTAGATCCATTAGTTACCCACATTTTTTCGCCATTCAGAAGGTAATGCGCCCCATCTTCGCTAAGCTTAGCTTTGCAAACCATTGCAGCAGCATCAGTCCCTGAACCGGCCTCAGAAAGTGAATATGCCCCGATTTCTTTGCCTGCCAGTCTTGAAAGATACTTTTTCTTTTGCTCCTCATTCCCATGGATCGAGATGGTTTTGGCGCAGAGGCCGACGTGAACACAGTACATTACCGAAAATGAAGGATCAACTCTGGCCAACTCTTCTACGATAATTGACTCAGTAATATCGTCAACTGGACTCCCTCCATATTCTTCTTCGATTGCTATTCCTTGTAGGCTAGTTTCGCAGAAACTGGCCCATTCCTCAATAGGGGCCAGCTGATTCTTATCCCTGATTAGCGTAGTGGGCTGGAGGACTTCCTCTGCAAAGCTTCTGACCATGTTTCTAACCATATTCTGCTCTTCTGTCTCTTCAAAATTCATGGGTACTCATTATACCCGAAAGGCACTCCATAGTTAATCTCTTGTTGAGGAATTCTCTAATCTTTAGGAACGAATAGTTGAAATGAGATATTGAGGGCGGCGGAGCGGGTAACATGGCCGACAGCGACTACGCAGAGTTCAGCATTGCACACGACCGCCTATACACGCTTGACCATCTTTGGTTGCAAGTTCTAGATGAGGATAAGGACGAGGGGACGACCAGTATTAAGATAGGACTTAGTGAGTTTCTGATGGCTGAGTTCGGAGAAGTGATCCAAGTTGTTCTCGCAAGACCAAGGGATGAAAGTGATTTTGAAATTGACGCAGATTCCGGTCTATCCGAGGATGACGAAGAAGAAAAATCTCCCAAATCTCAGACAATGGGTGCGCAGGTCGATACCGATGAACTTCTGATCACAGTAACTACAAGATATGATGGTGAATTTGATAGGATGCTAATTAATGCCCCTATTTCGTGTTCCATCGTGGAATTAAATGGCCATGTTGAGGATAATCCGGATCTGGCCAACGAGGATGCATACGGGGATGCATGGTGTGTAATCGTGAAGACTTTTACCGATGATTTCGACGAAGATCAATTCATGGATAAGGACGAGTACCTGGCCATGCTAAATGAGCTTCCTTGACTAGGGCCAGCTCAGAGCCCCCCATTCTTGGTAATCGGATGACTCCCAGTCAATCTGAGAGAGAAATTGTAACACATCTTCTTCGGTCCTAGAGGCTTCTTCAATTTGCCTTCGATGTAGCCAGCCCTTGAGCCTTCCCAGTCTCGGACCAGGGGGTAGTCCAGTCACAAGGGCCAGCCTCTCCCCCTTAATTATCGGGTCTATTTGTAGATCTAGGGGATTTATACTCTTGAACAATTTCTCAAATTTCTCAGTTTCTATTTCATTAATTCCCAGATAATCGATAATCAGCTTTTTCCTTCTATCTGGGACAGCAACATGGAATCTTCTGGCCGACTCAATTGTTTCATCTAGGTCCAAGTGTCTACATTCATGCATTACTGATATCTCCAAGAGATCCTTTTTTGAGAGAACAAGCAGATCTTTCAGCTTGGAGGACAGCTCTTCTCCGGTGGCATTGCTGTTCCTGAACAATAGTGCCAGATTGACCAAATATTCCGTAGACAATTCAGGGGGGACCTGCACACTTAGGCCCTCGAATACCCTCTCAAGAACCCCCAACGATAACATCTGGTGGATAATAGCATGGACGTTTTCCCCACTCAGTATCTTTGTCATCTCCACGCCAACTCTTTCTTTTGAAATTCCTTTTAGGAATTCTTCTGAAGATAAAATTCCGCTTCTAAGTGAATCATCCATTTCTCTGATTCCCATTTTTCCCGCATCTAGGAATCTGAATGCACGAAGCACCCTCAAACCGTCCTCTTCAAACCTCTCCTCAGCAATACCCACAGATTTCAATACGCCCAACTTCAAGTCATTCAATCCGTTGAATGGATCTAACAATCTACCGCCAGAATCGATTGCCATTGAATTAATTGTGAAATCACGCCTACTCAAATCAGCAAAAATTCCACTATTTTCTTCGCCACTCTCAAGAAATTTCACCGTTCTAGGCCTCCTGCCATCATAGTAATCGCCCTCACTTCTCAGCGTCGTTACCTGCCACTGGGAGTCTCCACCAACATCGCCATCCAATCTGACTATGACAGTTCCAAAGCTAGCTCCAACCATCAATGATCTTGGAAAAATAGACTTTATGATTTCGGGAGCAAGCGTCGTTGCAATGTCCATGTCATCTGGACTTCCTCCAGAGAGGGAATCTCTAACCCATCCTCCCACAATCCAAGCCATGCCTTTTTCATTAAGTCTGCTAAGTACCATCTTGTCAGCACTGGACAAGCTCCCAAGTGCAAACTCGATCGACTCTCGCACCGACTCCTCCATGTCTCGTCGTGAGGACTTGTAGACATCACTGCTTCGGAACCAAGAAGTGATTTCAATTACGGAGTAAAGTCAGCGTGTCTCTTTCCAAAAAGTGGCTCTTCCATGTCTAGGGGACTTCCTCCCAAGTCGAATCCAAGGATGTTACTAAATGCTGGCCATAGTTCATCCAGCCATTCAGCCTCAGTCATCAGTAGCTCAATTACAGGATGTTCAATAATCTCCTCATCTGTGGAACTTTCAGTAATTTCAGGCAGTCCCGGCGGGAGGCCTCTTAGTGACTCAACTAATCTCTCTAGTCTGTGAACCTCTTCTGAATTCTCACCTAGGACAGAGGAAATTAGCATCAGAGCATCCTCAAATTCATCTGCAATGAAAAGTGGATCAGGAAAGCCTCTTTCAGACTCTCTAATGTCCATAGGGCCGAATACCACTCCTCCTAAATCAGTTTCCAGCCATGCTCCTCCTTGCCACTCCTTTTTCATAAGCCTCTGTTGAATTCTGCCTCCGAACGGGCCGAGGATAAATCCTCCTTCATCGATTAGTAACTCTATAAAATCTGGAATTTCCCTGATTGAGCCTGTAAAAAGAACCCGATCCACGTCCCGGTCCCATGTTGGATCCTCCAACGCCTCCTTGCCCAAGACACGTATTATTCCGCATTGTTCACGTTCCTCAAGCACGTTGGATGTGTGTTCTGCTACTTCATCGTGCGGCTCAATTATGGTGACCTTGCCACCGTTCCCGCAGATTATGTCAATCAGAGTGGCCAAATACCCTCCTTTAGACCCCATCAGAAGAACATGAAGATCACTATCCAGCTCCAGATGATGAAGCATGGTAGCTATCATATGCGGTGCGGAAATTGTCTTGGTTACCCCAGAATCAGTAACCAAAAAAGGAACGGGACGGTCATGCCAGAAGTTTTCTAACGGAAAATCGGTAAAACCAGAAGGATCCGTCTTGAGAAACGCTTCAATAGCGTCATTACTCATAGGAATGCCCGTTTTTTTGAGCATTTCAACAAGATCAGTTATTTCAGACGCCATTTCCCTCAACACCCGTTTAACCGCAGGCCATTTGAATACAACGCTCCCCCGTTTACTCGGGGTCCGTGGTCTAGGGGTTATGACGTTGCTCTTACAAAGCGAAGATCGCAGGTTCAATTCCTGCCGGACCCACCAATTATTTTTTACCATCCTTGTTTAGAAATCACTCCATTAGTGAATGTTCAATAAGTCACCTCGCCGTGGCGCTACGTGGTCGAGGAGACAGCTGGACTCGCTTCCCGCGTCGCTAGAAGGCTCAGAAAGAGGGACTGGACAGTTTCTGTGGCAGAATCCTGTACAGGCGGCCTGGTTGCATCATTGATCACGGATATTTCAGGAGCTTCCGCATGGTTCAACCAAGGCTGGATAACCTACTCTAACGAATCAAAGATGAGAGAACTTGGCGTTGAAAAGACAGCCTTCGATAGTGATGATGCCGGTGCCGTATCTCACGAAGTTGCTATTCAGATGGCCCAGGGCGCCAAGTTTCAGTCAGATTCCAACGTCTCAATAGGCATTACAGGAATTGCTGGCCCTGGTGGTTCGACTACCAATAAAGAGGTAGGCAGGGTTCATGTTGCGGTGATAGCCGGAGATTACTTCCTTTCTAGGAGAATGGATTTTGGAGATAATGACAGATTGGATAACAAGAAATCATTCGCAGCATTTGCACTCAGACTAACACTGGAGGCTTTGGATAGAGTCGATGAGAATGAGGCCGTAGTTGAGGAGGCACTGAATAGAGGCGCGTCTGAAGGGTCGTTCGATACATCCCAGCTAGATCCCTCTTCCGAGGAGTGGGAAGGGAGCTTAGAGTGGCAGAAAAGCCCCCGGACAGTCGCTGAGGACATCGGAAAGGTTGACTTAGCATCCCTTACTGATTGGGACTCCAAAGAGTAGTTTCAGCAGTCTGTTAGCGATATCATCATGAGGCGCCCTTCTCTCTTGACTGACATGGTCTCTGACGATTGGCCTGCAAGACAGCGGATTTTAGCTTCTTCAGGGATCCTTGTGATGGGAAGGAAGTCACAAGAGCTAATACAGGAACTAGAAGATTTGCAACCTCTTATCCAGGCAGCTAGGGCGTCCGGTGTAAAAATACTAGACCCCAGAACAATTAGTGAATTACTCTCCATCACAGCTCCTGTTCCAGTTAGTCCCGATCGAGGAGAGCCTCCAATCACTCAGCAGGTCACGCTACCAAATCCAAACAGTCACTCTCCTCTAGGAAGGACTTTAGCCCCCTCGGAGGCACTCGAATTGGCCCCTGCACCACGTCCACACGGTCTTGAACATTACAATTTGGCAGATTTTCCCATGCACGCTACTGATGTAGACTCTGAGATTGAGATACATTTCGATATTACCGGAAACTCGGTTACTGAAGGTAAAATGTCGGATATGAGGTCCTGCTTTATTGATAGGCTAAAGAGAATCAAATCGATGATGATCTCGGCAAACTCCCTCCCGAGGAGGCCCACGCCTGTATCAGAGGCTTGGCGAAACCGTCAGAGACACTCCAGCAGGGATTACGAGGTTACAATGGTAGGACTAGCCACTGAAATGAGGTGGGCGAAAAGCAAGAATTTGATGTTCGTTGTGGAGGATGAAACAGCGCAAGTAAGATGTATCGTAAAGCCACCATCAGAGGCTTCTGAAGTACATCCTGCATTGGATGGACTAATGGATGATGATGTAGTCGGAGTTAGCGGATATTTCCTAGTAGGCGAAGGAGATCCAATTTTCTTTGTTCAGGATATCCACCTGCCTCCTCTTGGCGTGCATTCTAAGTCTATGGCAAAACAAGATCGAGCCGTATCAGCCGCCTTCCTGTCTGATACGCACGTCGGGAGTATGACATTCTTAGGTCCCCAGTGGGACAAAATGATTACCTGGTTCAATAGTGACCCACTAGCTCGAACCATCAAATATTTCGTCCTGAGTGGTGATGGTGTCGATGGGGTCGGCATATATCCAGGACAAGATAGACATCTATCAATCAAGGACCTTTTCCAGCAATATTCCGAATTAGCAAGATTACTTGAGGCACTGCCGGATTGGGTGGATGTGATTATTTTGCCCGGAAACCACGATGCAGTAAGGCCTGCAGAGCCCCAACCAGCTCTTGATCCAGAAGTCCAACAAGACTATTCTGATACTACCTTCGTTGGAAATCCGTGTGATTTTAGTCTCCATGGAGTCAGGGTCCTCTCTTACCATGGAAAGAGTATAGATGACTTTGTTGCAACTTTGAGATCTGTTTCATATTCTCAGCCAGAAAGGGCAATGCAGGCGATGCTGGAGAGGAGGCACCTAGCTCCTTCTTGGGGAGGAAAAACACCTCTTTCGCCAGAGCCAGAAGATAACTTAGTAATTTCAACAGTACCCGACATTTTTGTTACCGGACACGTACACGGGCACTTTGTTGGCAATTACAAAGGAACTACAATGGTTCATAGTTCGACTTGGCAAAATCAGACCGACTTCCAGAGGATGTTGGGATTCCAACCAAAACCCTGCATACTCACTGTAGTCAACCTGCATACCTTTGCGACTGCGTCCATACCATTCGCTTAGTTAGTCCTGGGAAACTCTTCCCCGTTGAATATGTGTGGCCATATGTCTCTGAGATCCTTACTTTCAACTACAGGTACCCCCGATTCTAAGAATGAATTCAAGGCCCTTTTTCTTGCTGGATTGAAGCCAATAAATGAGGAATTACCAATCTTCATCGATAAATCAGTACCCGAGTCCCCTATCGATACTATTCCACTAGTATCAAAGCCATTTATTCTAGCAAGTTTATCCACCATCAATCCCTTGTTATGAGAGTATACTCTTGTAGGAAGTCCATTCTTTAGGAAACCGTCTTCATCCCACTCAAATCCATTAGCCGCCCAATCATCAACCTTCAGCATGTTTGCAATCGCACCGACGAACAGGTCAACACCCGATGATACTATGGCAACATATACCCCTCTCCTTTGGAGCTCTTCGACAACATCCCTAGCACCTTTCATGAGCCCAAATCCGCTGTAGCACCTGATTATGTCATCTCTGTGTATATCGGGTTTGACACTCTTCCATAGCCGTATGTCGTGCTCGACGAATTCCTCCTCAGATATTTTCCCATCAAGAAACATCTCCAAGGTTTTTTTATGGGACCCATTTTTGGAATCAGTACCGAGCTTAGTATGGATATTTTTCCAAGAAGATCCATTATCACTTAATACGCCATCGCAATCGAAAACGACAGCTATTGTACGACCCATGCTCCCCGCAAGCACTCCACATTAATCTACTATAGTTCGCAATCGATGAATTGATTGCTGAGGGCCCTCTAAGATATACATGGAAACCCCCGCTCACACAGGAGGGAGAGCTATTGTTGTCAGGGTACTATTCTTCGGTCCTTTGGCTGAATCACTTGGCGAGAGAGAAGTTCAAATCCCACTTGCTGTAGGCACAAAATTGGCGGAGTTAATCACAAGGCTAAATTTAGAAGAATACGCTTCTAAGGGCCTCAGAGTAGCCTTAGATGGAAACATTTCCTCTAATTATGAGGTCATTCTAGAAGATCATTCAGAAGTTGCGTTCCTCCCCCCAGTTTCAGGAGGTTAGCCATTTTTTATCCGAAGCATTGAACCGATATGGCCTCTACCACCTTCTGATACAATGGCAATAGGTACCGTCGAGATAGTAGCCCTAGTCGTTTTTGGGGTACTAATTTTTGGTGTAGACAAGATTCCCAAACTGGCTAGGAATGTTGGTTTAGCGAAGGGCGAATATCAGAAGGCGGTCAGTGAAGTTACCACTCCATCTAAGGCTGAACAGGACATGGATAGGGGCGGAATAACCGCAGAAGTGGATATGGAAAGCGAGTAATCATTTCTTACGAAGTTTAAGCCTACTCCCACAGTTTACGCACTCTCCAATCTCTCTCTTCCTAAGACTAGGACTCTCAGGAGAATCGAATACTGTTCCACATCCGATACATCTCAACTCCCATTTCCAGGTCTCAGAAATCCCATCCATGACAACAGGCATCCATTCCATTCCTAGTCTCTCGGCCAGATTTTGCATCCTATAGTCATCAGTAGCCAAAACCGCCCCTTTGCTATGCGCAAGAGCGACCAAACTCAGGTCAGTTTGCGAAATTCCAGACATATCTCCCGTTTCCACTGCAAGCTTGGATACTTCAGAGATAGAATCTCTATTGGGTTCTGAAATTATCAGCCCTAATGATTGGATGATCTGCGCCCTTGTAGGGGAAAATCTCTCCAGTTCCGCAACTTGTGAATTTACAATCATTGAACCTCTTAGCCTAGACAAGGGCCAAGAAATTAAAGCTGATGTATCTAGAACTATGACATCTCCCATATTCATCTGTCAGGCCTCTCTTTCATTGGTTTTGCCTCTAGTATTCCTCACAAATACCACTATTTCATAATGCATTGACATCGACGACCGTATATGGGGCTGTTGCCAGGTCAGTTTTGGGATACCTGGGATTCCTACATTGCGTGGTCACTTGATTTGGGTCTCCCAGGACTTGGAATTCTATCATTTACTGAAGCAGTTTTACAACCTATTCCACCCGAAGCACTAACCCTACCAATGTACTTAGAATCGCAAGGGGAGCCAATGGAATTGTTTTTGATTTGGCTAATAGTCACATTAGCCAGTGTTTCAGGAGCTTTTTTAGGATGGTGGTTAGGAAAAGCATTAGGACGAAATTTCGCAGAGAGATTCATTAATAGAAAGCACATTGTTAGGTTAGACAATCTAATTGACAGATATGGAAGTGCTGGTATATTTATCGCAGCATTATCGCCGATCCCCTACAAAGCTCTCGCATGGATAGCAGGAATGGGGGAGATGGATAAGCGCCAATTTATCATTGCAGGTTTGTGGGGAAGGGGATTGAGATTTGGAATTCAGGGAATAGTGATTGGTGTTTGGGGAGATCAATTACTAAATCTACTATCGAATCCACTAATTTGGGTCATATTAACTGTGTTTTCGCTAATAGTTTTCCTGCCAGTAATTCATTGGTGGGGTTCTCTCTTAGAGGAAGAAGAGTGATTTGAACCTGTTTGAGGAAATTGACTGGCCTTCTACCCGATTCGATTATGTGTCGACCACATCTCGGAGGCATCAGCTCCTGTGGTGTAGTTCGGTCCATCATACCGGGTTTTCATCCCGGCGACCCGGGTTCAAATCCCGGCAGGAGCACCAAATTACCCCAATTCATGTATCTGAATAGGCAATTTTCTCTCTTCCGCCTCTCTGATCACTACCCTGGTCCATTTACTGGTCGATGAAGGCATTGCAAATATATGGCTGGAAGATTTCAGGATTTTCTCAGTAAGGGAATTTGGTGCTTCAGGTCTACCTCTGTCCTTCAGTCCTCTGCGAGGATCATCCCATTCTTCTGAGAATATCGCTATAGAAATTGAATTATTCACTGCCCATCTCTCCGCCATGTAGTCGACACCACTAGCACCTCCTACAATAATTAGGTCTGGATAGCCGTTCATCTCTATCCATGATTCAATTAATGACTCGAAGTGAGAATAGTCATAGTATCTGCTTGAACCAACAATCGCTAGGTTGATTATTTCTCCATCATCATTCAAATCCCTGCTCCCGAGCCGTTCAACCACATCCTGCCCCACGTCGTTGCTCATAGCTGACCCAACAGGGTCTGGGAAGATAAATCCATGCCCAAAAAATCTATTCTGAAACGTCATCTTCAAAATTTCACACGGTCGATTTGATAATCTGAACCCCGAGTAGGGATTAATGGAGGTGCCATACCTATGGACGTAGAATCGATTCGAAATCAATTTCCTATCTTACAGAGAACCCTTCCCAATGGGAAGAAGCTAGTTTACTTTGACAATGCAGCAACATCCCAGAAACCACTCGCAGTTATTGATGCAATGTCTGATTTCTACAAGAATTATCATGCAAATGCTCACAGGGCAAATCACACTCTAGCCGATGAATCTACTTCGGCTCTTGAAGGTGCCAGACAAAGGATTTCGAAATTCTTCGGGACATCCGAGGGACAAATGATCTACACCGGTAGTGCCACAGAAGCAATGAACCTAGTAGCCTATGGGTGGGCTCGTTACAATCTGAATGAAGGTGATGTCGTCGTGACCACCGAAATGGAGCATCATGCAAATATTGTTCCCTGGCAGGAACTATCAAAGGAACGAGGTATTGAGCTAAGGTATGTTCCGGTAGATACAGAGAAATTCACCCTTGATTATGATGCTATGGAAGTTGCAATTGAGGGTGCTTCACTCGTATGTGTAGGCCACGTGAGCAATGTCCTAGGAGTTAGGAATGACATTGAGAGAGTAATCAAGATGGCCCATTCACAGGGGGCTAGAGTGGCAATTGACAGCGCTCAGGGGGCTCCACATGAGAAAATCTTCTTCGACGATTTGGGTGCTGACTTCCTATCAGTAGCCGCACACAAGATGGCCGGCCCTACCGGCATAGGGTGCCTTCTGGTTAGCGATGCCGCCTTATCAGAAATGGGCCCATTTCTTACAGGTGGTTCGATAGTCAAGAGGGTATCTCTGGAGGATACGCAGTTCCAAGAGGGATTTGCAATGTTTGAGACAGGAACTCCAAGAATGGCAGAAGCCATAGGATGGGGAGTAGCTGTCGACTGGCTCGAGGAAAATATAGACTTTGATGAAGCACATGAACACGTTCAGAGTATCGCTTCTTGGATGGCCGGTAGGATGAGAAAAATTCCTGGAATTACAGTATTTGGATTCCCTGAGAGAGAAGAGTCAATCGGCGTCGTTTCCTTCTTGCATGATACAATACAAGCTCAAGATCTGGGGTACCTTTTGGATGCCGGTGGCTTTGCCGTGAGAACCGGACATCATTGCGCCCAACCACTGATGGAGGCTATGGGAGTAGGCTCAACCAATCGTGCTTCTGTTTGGATTTACAATACTATGGATGAGGCTGAGGCTTTCGTATCTCATCTCGAGTCAGTAGTATCAAGATTTGGTTGAATGGCCAGAATTGTGAAATCCTAAACTGCTTTCGCAACGGCATGGGCGACTCCGATAAGTGGTCAGATGAGGTAGCTACAATCATTGATAGATTCCAATCTTGTTTCGATACTATGGAAAGATACGAACTACTATTTGAGTATGCCAACGAACATCCATCCTCACTCTCTGTAGATCAATGGGATGATGAAAACATGGTCCATGGTTGCCAATCAAGGGCACATGTCGAGTGCTCCCTCGACTCCCAAGGAGGTTTTATCGCCAAGGGAGGCGCAGATGCTCAGATTGTACAAGGATTGATGGCAATAACCGCCATTGCTGTTAATGGGCTACCTCCCAGTGAAGTGGCCAATCATGACCCATCATATGTCGAAGAGATGGGGCTAAGCCAGATTTTAACACCTAGTAGGGCCAATGGATTCATGAATATGGTTACGAAAGTAAAGGAAGAGGCCTCCTCTCTGATGTGATCTTATGTCTGTAGTATCCGATGTCAGGGAATCTTTGAGAGCAGTAGAGGATCCAGAAATGAAAATTTCTGTAATTGAGTTAGGGCTGATTTACGATATAACGTCCGAGAAAAAAGATGACGGTACCCACATAGAGGTTGATATGACCCTAACCAGCCCTGGTTGCCCTATTGCCCCCGAGCTTATGGCTGCTGTACATAGGGCAACCGAGCAGACGGAGGGGGTCAGTTCAGCACATGTCAATCTAACATTCTCCCCTCTTTGGGATCCAAGGAAACATGCCTCTGAAGATGCCAGAATAGATATGGGAATCTTTTGATAATCACTGTTGCATTTCTGTCGCTCTAACAGTATTTGACATCAGCATCGCGATAGTCATCGGACCCACGCCTCCAGGTACTGGGGAAACCGCGCCAGCAACCTTTCTGACATCAGGATGAACGTCCCCAGATAGGTAGTACCCCTTCCCCGAATCGTCATTAACACGGTTCACTCCTACGTCAATAACAGTGGCACCCGGTTTTATCCAATCTGCAGTGATCATGTTTGGCCTTCCCACTGCAGCTACTATCAAATCCGCGCTTCGGCATAAATCAGCCATGTCAGCTGTTCGTGAATGCGCAATTGTAACTGTTGCATCTACTCCCCTCTGTGCAAGTAAGATAGATTGGGGCATCCCAACAATCCTACTTCGGCCAATCACTACTGCCCTCTTGCCCCGAATGTCCAAATTCGTATTTTGTAGCATCCTCATTACACCGGCAGGAGTACAGGGAAGTAATCCGCTTACATCTCCCTGAACCAGTCTGCCTAGATTCTGCGCATGGAATCCGTCAACATCCTTCTGTGGGTCGATTAGGTCTGTGATTGAAATCTCATCCATTCCCGAGGGAAGAGGAGATTGGACAAGAACTCCGTTAATGAGTGGGTCTTCGTTTAGCTTTCTCACTGTCGATGCTACTTCCTCATACTCTGCATCAGAAGCGACATCAACTCTAATACTTCTAATTCCTAGTCGTGCACATGCTCGTTCCTTCGCGCCAACATAGACGTGAGAAGCAGGATCATCTCCTACGATTACAACAGCAAGACAGGGAACTACTCCATTTTTGGATAAATCAGTAATGCGACTAATAAGCTCCGCCTCGATTTCACGGGCAATTTCCTTCCCGTCAATAATCCTCGCGGGCATGGTCTGCCGATCGGCCCTCGCCCTTTGACCTTGACGTATTTTGGAGCCCCAGGAGGGAGTCGAACCCCCGACCGTCTGATTACAAATCAGATGCTCTACCAGGCTGAGCTACTGAGGCGGTACCCTCGTGGAAGGCAAACCACTATTGAAACCTATAGGCGATGAAGGGCGACTTTGATGCGTAGGGCCCCTTGGCAACATCATGGGCGCATCCATTCGGAACAATAGCAGGGCCAACCTCGCAATATCGGGTTGGACGTGCATAGTGATTGGGAGCGGCATCATACTAAGCTCGGGCCCATCGAGTATGGTGGTAGCCATAGCCGCTCCAATTTCGATTTCAGGAATAGTCCTACTTTTGATTGCAATAGGAATGGCCGATGAAAGGGCAATCGACCGGGAGAAAATACATGCTTGGATGCCGGATACTGATTTTCTTCCGGATGCGGGAGGCCCGATGTTCAGAGTAGATACCACCTTGATTTCTCCTGTTAAAACCTCAATACTGTGTGGAAGGTGCGGAAATATAGAAATTTTGAATGGCCACAAGCCTAGTAAATACTTCTGTAATGAATGTGAAATTGTATTATGGGAAGAAGAGTGATTTCTCACGGTAGCCTCAAGAGTGAGGTCCCGATGGAGAGTCAATGAAGATGGATATGAGCAACAATGACAGGACTATGCTCAAGTCCATGCTTACTGATCCAAAAAGGAAATGGTCAATTAATGAATTACTCGAGTCAACAGGATGGAACGACCAAGTGCATGTCGCTGGTTCTGGGCAATCATTGTCCGAATTAGGGCTTGTCACCACTCATGAGAGTAAGATTAGGACTGTTTCACTAGATCTGGAGGGAGAAAGGGCAATTCAAGATGGATTATTGGAGGAAAGAATATGGAAATGGTACCTCGACTCTGATGAGGATGAGAGGAACATGGAAAATCTATTTGCTGCAGGCTTCCGAAGAAATGAGGCAGGACCTGGGATAGGGCTACTGAAATCTATGGGCTTGAGACTAGAATCCGGTAATTTGGTCGTCAATGATGAAGAGTCAATTTCATCCATCATTTCTGAAAGGCGAGATTTTATTCTTAAGATCTCAAACTCAACTGTCGAAGATTCAGAGTTAAGCCCACAACTAATTGAGCATTTTTCAGGCAGGAAAGGTCTGATTTCAATAGATGTCCAAGTTACTCGTACATGGTCTCTAACCGAAGGGGGACTGTCAGTAGACAGAGAACTACTTTCCCATGTTGAAATGATAGGAGAGGTTACTACCGAGCTTTTGCAAGGCGAATCTTGGATAGGTGCCAAATTCAAGCCTTTCGATGTAAATGCACCAACCATCACCCCAACTGGCGGAAGGCCCCACCCGATGCAAGCATTGATTGAGAGAATTAGAAATGTCTTCTTGGAAATGGGATTCTCTGAAATAGAAGGAAACTTCGTACAATCCGCAGGCTGGAATATGGATGCCTTGTACATACCACAGTCCCACCCTGCAAGGACAATGCAGGACACATTCTACCTCTCAAATCCACACAAAGTCGAGGTCCAAGAAGAGTACCTCGATTTATGGTCAAAGGTTCACGAGCATGGTCATGATACCGGAAGTAGGGGTTGGGGGAGGAGATTCGACAAAGAAGAGGCTCAGAAGGGCCTACTGAGAACTCATACAACAGTGAACACTGTAAGGCATATTGCTGAGAATCCAAGCGTTCCTTCAAGAGTTTTTGGTATTGGTAGAGTCTTCAGACAAGAAACCATAGATAGGACCCATTTACCAGAATTCCATCAGATAGAGGGGATCATTCACGAAGAAAACGCCAATCTCCCAATGCTGATCACAACGCTGAAAACCTTCTACTCAAAGATGGGTTATGATGATGTTAGAGTTAGGCCAGCCTACTTTCCCTACACTGAACCAAGTGTGGAAGTGGATATCTTGTGGAGAGGCGAGTGGCTGGAACTCGGAGGGGCTGGAATATTCCGGCCAGAAGTAACCGAGCCATTAGGGACAGAATGGCCCGTTTGTGCGTGGGGAATGGGTCTCGAGAGACTAGCAATGCTCATACTCGGGCTTGATGATATAAGGCAGTTATACCAGCCCGACTTGGAGAAACTGGGGCAAATGCCAATACTCTGACAAAAACAATCGCTATCATCATTATCGCTATCAGGCCCCCGGTTGGAGGAATGACTTCGTAGGTTAAACCGAAGCCCCATGAAATATCCGAGGACTGTCCAGAAGGGCCTCCCTCGCAACCCTCCGGAGGAGGCCCAATTCCTGGCCCCCACGTCTCTCCACGACCGGAGCAATCGGCTTCTTCGTTACCCTCTCCACTCTGACTGTTTAGTGATACCTCGCCCCTGTAACAGTTGATGAAGTAGGGAAAACCTATGTCTCCCTCTCCATTTTCCCAAGTAGTATGGTAGTGATAAATTCCCTCAGGATAGTCCGGTGTGGGCCCGAATTGCCCATTGCAAGAATCTAGATCTCCAAGTCCAATGATGTACTCGTAATCGGCTATCCCGTTGTAACCAGTTTCTCCATCCTTAAGTCGGTATGAAGATTTCATTTCCGATACATTGCCCTCTTCGTCCCAACCTGCAAATCCATAGATCGGATATCCATCAAAAGCGAACCCAACAATGGGCGAATGCTGTGAAAGGGATCTAGATGATTCAATACTGTAGTCCATCCATGTTTGATTGTTATCTTCATTAGGATGCCAGTGAGCGCAGTTTGCGTCTGCATGGTAGTGGTAGACCCCGCCTGGTCCAGAATGACCATGACATATCCCTAGCCAGATATGTTGTCTGTCTTCTTCGTATGCCCCCTCCTGTCCAGCAACTGCATCCCCTCCAGGGCCATCCTCGGGCCCGAAGATGGGGACTCCATTCACAGCAAAAGCGACAGCGTCTCTCTCAGGAGCCATGGTGCACCCATCCGTTGAGAGAGATGGATCGCAACCAGTCTGATTATTGGGTACTAGCGGAATCCTCCACTCGAGAGTTTGCTCACTTGTACAGCAACCAGGTCCTGATTCCAGGTCGTGATTAGGTATTCCATTGGAATTGATTATAATCTCAGTATCTCCTATTTCAAAACTCAATTGACAAAGATGATTGTCTGACTGAGTGGTATTGTAATCATCCACAGGTTCTACTTGCTCAGTTGAGTCGCACAGGAGTACTTCTACCCACCACTCTGAAGACCCAGTTTCTATTTGGCTACCATTGTCACACGAACCATCATCTTGGGTGGCTTCCGGGCTAAAGTTAGATGAATTAGGATCAGTGCATCCATATTGCCGAACGTCCCGAATGAATGATACGACATTTTCAAACTCCCTATCAGAGGCTAATGGCAGATTGTGATCTGCAGAACCAACCAAATATGTCAAGTCCGAGAACAACTCTGCTAACTCAGCAGAACCATATCCGAACCATGCATCATTCTCGCCCTCAAAAACAAGTGTCGGTACATCGAAGGGAGACTCACTTTCTATTGTATCATTGAGCCCCCGATGCCCTGTTTCTAGAAAACCATTGAACAAAATTACTTTCTCGAACTCAACATCGGAGTATGCAAGATAGATTGCAGACATAGCGGCTCCTTGTGAAAATCCGAGAAGGCCGTGGAAAGGGCCGTTATTCTGAATATATTCGTTCAAGAAATCGATCGATGTATCTGCCCAGTTTGGATCATCAGTACCCTGTTCTTTGCCTCCAGGTGGATCACGAACCCAGACACTGCCGTCTTCAGGAGCCTGTACAAAAACAAACTCAAACTCTGGAAGAGCCTCGATCAAATCTTGCATTCCCTGTTGCGATTCAAAAGCCGAGGCAGTCTCGCCTCCTCCATGTAGGCTTAGGATCTTCAATCTAGAAGGTTGATCATAATCGCAGGAACCATCATCTTCCTCAGCATCCGGGTCATAATTGCTGGCATCTGGGTCAGTACAACCAGTTACAGGCTCCGGCTCTGGTTGTATTACAGTGATAATTACGTTCTTACTATTGGAGGTCTCGCTCCAAGTTCCGCACGTAACCTCTAGTGAAACAGTGGTGTTTTCCTGTATGTTGGAAAGTTCCAATTCGTATGTCCCATCTTCGCCAATAGGTAGGCCTAGGCTAGACTCTTCAATATCTGCGGTGCTCCATCTCAACCCACAGGTCGAGATATCATCATGGATTACAATCCCAGAAATCGGAGCAAAACCGCCCTGTTCTACTTGGAAAGAACTTTGCGAGATTGTGAGCCCAGCTTCACTTTCCTCTGGATAGTGAATAATGAAAGCTTTCGACCACGTTGTCTCCTGGCCGAGGCTATCGGTTGCAATGACCTTGAGTGCATGACTGCCAACCCCAAGGGACGAGATGTCTATGGTTACTACTCCCTGGGAATTAACCGGATCATTGACTAGTTCCCCGTTCAAGGTAATCAAGACGGAAAGACTCCCCATTTCTTCATCAGAAATAGATATATTCACAGTTTCAATTTCTCCGATCAGTATAGTATCGGGGGCATCGGACTCAATAGTAGGAGATCCATTTGCTCCCTCTTCCTCTATGCCGAAGAACAGTATGCCACTCATCACGCTAGTAATCATCAGTGCTGAGAGGAACAGCGACCTCGCCATCCCATTATCACCTGCCATGTACCTAAGTGAATGAGGTAGCATATAACTGGAACAGTGCGAGGTTCAGAGAAAAGTGCCAAAAGACAAGAATTACTCATCGGCGAGAGTAATTACGTCCTGCAAAAACTCATCTGCATCCCAAAATATTCCAGAGTAAGCAACCCTCTTGCGCATCTCCTTGCCTACAATGAATGTGGTAGTTGAATGGCCTACTTCATATTCTCCAAGGGACTCATCATGAGGGTCTTGGGCCCCAGTAGAATTATCTCCAATTAGCCCCGGTACAAGGCACGAGAACCAATCCGATTCTGATCTCTCGTAACCTTCGTCGCACATGCAGTGTGCTTTGTCTCCAGAGCCCATGATCCAACCATGACCATTGCAGTCCTCCCCAGGAGGGGCCATGCTAGTGTTAGCGTTGCTTGACATCCATCCTAGATGGGTCCCGCTGTCCATGGCGATGGATGCGGTTGACTCTTGGGACTCAACCCAGCTTTCACTTTCCGAGTCCCAGAAGTGAAGAATCCAAGACCAGTCCTCATCAGATGTCCAATTCGCTATTGTTCCTGAACTATTTGGCCCATCCCCGACATTGCTACTGATATTAGATTGTAGCATTGCCTCTGAGATGAAATCAGAACCATTCTTCCCGAATCCTTTGTGCTCGATAATCGAACTAGAATTGTCAGGATAAAGTAAAACAAGTCTGTTAAGGTCACTTTCTGGAGGCTCACTCGCCGAGAAGTGCTCGTTATCTATTATGACATTCCATGATCGATAGGTTTGCTGAAGCGTTGGTACGGGGCCTGTGAGGTGATACCAATCGTATCCTCTATTCTCAGTCCAATCCGAAAGATGTGAAATCGTATCTCTAGCTGGATCAATTGTTACGGAGATTATCACGACATCATCTGATTTGCCTCCAAGATTCTTATCAACGTAATCTAAGTTGGAGGAAATTATGAGACATATGTCCGGACATGCCGTATATACGAAAGCAACAACAATTACTTTCCCTTCATGATCACTTAGTTCGAATACTTCCCCATTTTGGTCGAAGAGAACAAAATTAGGAGCTTCAGGGGGGTCTCTGTATTCTATTCCTAGAAACTCTAAGTCTCCATCTCCCTGTCCCAAACAACCCGACGAGAGTAATAAGATGGATACTAATGCTACTCTCAAGAAGCTCATCTCAAGTCTCCTCATCAATTAGGATCTTTATGTCTTCGATTGCAAGCTCGACATTCCAATCTGTATCGCCCCACCAAACTCTCTGCCTAAGCTCTTTGTCCAGTATTATTGTACCCGTGGTGTGATCGACCCAGTAATCCAAGGGGTGATGTTTGACCGAAACTCCTTCATCTTCTTGTTGTTGGGTTTCCAACCCGCATCCGTTATTGTCCACTTCCTCTCCTTGGGGCGTCTCCAAACAGGTATCGAAGCCGTCCGATACCCCGTCTCCATCAGTGTCTGTGTCATATCTGTCTCTTATACACATCTCCGAGCCCACGAGACTTACGTGCA
>CAXHFM010000010.1:0-23021 GCA_964016345.1 uncultured Candidatus Poseidoniales archaeon
TGGTCCATGTGTGAGCGGAGTCCGATATGCTGAATATTCCAGCCCACTCGAATGGTCCCCCATGTCCGTGATCGTGATGTGCGTGGCCTCCCGGCATCTTTAGGACTGCCATGTTGAAGTCCTCGCCATGCTCGGACTGAAACTCGAGGATGTGCTCGCCAGCCTCCATGTGAAATACCTGGATTGAGGTTTCTGCAGGGCACGACTCTGGATTTTCGATATTTATTTCCGCCTCAGCATGATTGTGGTCGTCATGATCATCGTGGTCGTCATGATCATCGCCATCTTCTGAGTGGTCACCATGGCCGGCCATAGTTTGCATTTCGCCGTCGTCCTCATGGTCGTCATGATCATCTTCATGGTCGTCATGATCATCGTGGCCCTCGGGCATCATACCGAGTATGGTCGCCTCGAATGGTCCCTCATTCATCAATTCGCAAAGATTTGACACAAGAACTGATTGGTAATCTAGAGTGTCTTCACCAGTGGGCATTGTGTGTGTCATGAATGATGGAGGTGCATCATCCCCGAGCCCTTCAAGAGTACGGTCTACCCAAGGCTCGAGGCCGAGGCCGTGGTAAAAGAAAACATCCGCCTCCTGCAGTCTAATCAGATCAGCCGCTGAAGGATCATAGTCGTGGACAGGAATGTTGTCTTGACTCATGTAATGCACGTCGACGTGGTCACCAACTACAGCCTTGACAAGCTCACCGACGTGGTAGGTAGAGACCATAACACTGCCAAAAGAAGTAATGGGATCCACAACTATGGGATCCACAACATCAGTATCATCGGCATCATCTGCCCCATCACCTAAGCATCCAGCCAGGCTGGATGTAATCATCAGCACGCTCAGTAGTATAGACCTGTAAGTCACACTCATCATGGCCCTCCGGCCTGTATTACATATTTAATAAAATCTAATAATTAGGCTATTGAAAATTATTATTAGTAGATGCGCACCCGGCAATAATATGAGCAGAATCATTTCGTTTAGTGCAGACAAAGAGTTCGCAGAAGGTTTTGAGAGTTTGATCGGGAAATCGGGGTATAGTAACAGAAGCAGTTTCCTTCGGGATGCTACAACATTCTTCGCGGAAGTACAGCAAAAGGGAGAACTCCTCAATATGGATGGTGAGACAATAGTTGAGGGGCATTTAATAGTCCACTATCAGGAAAAGAGCGACCAGAGGTTGATGGTTAGCAGGACGGATTCTATCGAGGTCGCAGCTTATCACCATAGCAGTAGACTTGGTCACTCTTGCCACTCATGCGTTGACGTGGTCCATGT
Organism: uncultured Candidatus Poseidoniales archaeon; assembly: GCA_964016345.1. Classification (GTDB taxonomy): domain Archaea; phylum Thermoplasmatota; class Poseidoniia; order Poseidoniales; family Thalassarchaeaceae; genus MGIIb-O5. The sequence continues at coordinate 1,292 of CAXHFM010000010.1, forward strand.
CAAAGGAACTGCGCATCATGTCAGAAGAGTCTACCAGCAGCTCCAGGATACATCCAATGTCGACAAAGTATCTTTCGTTAGTGCTCCGATGAAGGAAGAGGATTGCTGTTAGTCAGCCAATTAGATACAACCAATCTTCCCTATCCCATGACAATTGGCGAAGAGGACATGACTTCTTCACTACATCCTTCCTTGTACTGTTCGAAATTCTCTATGAACATACGAGCTAGGAGATCGGCCACATTGTCAAACTTCTTCTTATCATTCCAGGTCTGGCGGGGTTGGAGTATACTGTCTGGAACGCCCTCGCATGTTGTTGGGACAGAGAAGCCGAACCTAGGATCCTTGACGAAAACAACGTCATCTAAATCTCCTCTAAGTGCAGCGTTAAGTAACGCCCTGGTCCACTTTATTTTGATTCTGCTACTATCTCCGTAACCTCCGGCTACCCATCCGGTATTGATGAGCCAGCACTTGGCATCATTCTCCCTAATCTTCTTGGATAATAGGTCTGCATATATCGAGGGGTGCCTCGGCATGAACGGCGCACCGAAACATGTCGAGAAGGTTGCCTGGGGCTCAGTAATGCCAATCTCTGTTCCGGCTACTTTGGCTGTATATCCTGAGATGAAGTGATACGCGGCCTGCTCTGGAGTGAGTCTGGAAAGAGGGGGGAGAACCCCAAAGGCGTCACAGGTAAGGAAGACTACGTTTTTCGGGTTACCTGCCATGGAATCGGGGGTCCTGTTCTCTATGGCCTCTATCGAGTATGATCCCCTGGTGTTTTGGGTGAGAGAATCATTAGTGAAATCAGGGGTTCCGTCAGCATTCAGGACAACGTTCTCCAGTATGGTACCCTTCATTCTGGTAGTTGCAAAAATCGCGGGCTCATCCTGCCTTGACAGGTTTATGAGCTTGGCATAGCAACCTCCTTCAAAGTTGAAAACTCCGTCTTCTGACCATCCGTGCTCATCATCACCGACCAATGCCCTATCAGGGTCAGCGGATAGCGTGGTCTTGCCAGTTCCTGAGAGTCCGAAGAATAAGGCAGAGTTGTGGCCATCAGTATTTGCTGAGCAGTGCATCGGAAGAAGACCTTTCTCGGGTAGGATGTGGTTCATTATGGTGAATATAGCCTTCTTTATCTCACCTGCGTACTGGGTCCCGCCGATGATTACTAGTCCCCTATCGAGGGCAAGAATTACGAAGACACCGGAATTAATCCCGTCCTCAATTGGATTCGCTTTCAAAGAGGGCGCATGGAGAATAGTGTATTCGGGAGCATGCATTTCGAGTTCATCTTCGGAAGCTCTCACAAACATGTTGTGCATGAAAGCCGCATGCCACGCGTTCTCGGTGACTAGCCTGACTGGCATCCTGTGTCTTGTGTCTGCTCCACAGAAGGCGTCTTTGACAAATAAATCGTCAGCCCTGTCTAGGTACTTCCTGGTCTTATCGAGAAGTCTCTCGAATTTACCGGCAGATATTGGCCTGTTGACGTCTCCCCACCATACCTCGTCTGCTAGACCGGATTCCTCGACAATGAAACGATCGTTGGGTGACCTACCGGTCCTGTCCCCGGTTGTTGTGAGGAGTACTCCATGTGAAGTGAGCTTGGCCTCTTTCCTTGAAACGGCTAGTTCATGCAACTTCTGCCAGCCGAGGTTCCAATGCACCTTGCCGCTTGGGTTTAGTCCATGGTCTGCCAATGTAGTTGGTGAAGCATTGCTGGAGTCCGATGTAGCTCGGTCCTCCATGGACTCCGACTGGGACTTCTGGCTTCAAGGGTTGCGGAGGTAGTGGCATGAATGGTAACTCGGTAGAATACTCCCATATCGGGGATGCGATTATCGCTCACATGCTCTACGCGGGTCGATGGTGGATGGCACCTCGGACGATGATATAATCCGTGAGAGAGTCTTTAGAATCAGTGATAAGTTAGATCTGGGAGACCTAGTTGATGATTCTAAGTTCATCGAAGTGAAAGAGGCCGAAGATGATTCTAAAGGTCTCGATGATGCTATTGGAGAGGTCTTTGATCCGTTCCTTAAACGTAAAGCACTTGGGAGCGTAGAGAGGGACGGTACTGTGAAAACGGCCCCTGAGAAGGACATAGTCACTGAGATTGCGACAGAGGGAGAGAGGCGTATTAACTGGATCTTAATGGGTTCTATGATCTTGGTGTACAGCGCCATAGGTTTCCTGATTGGTTTCGTATTCGAGCCTCTAGTAGCAACAATTTCCCTAGTAGTGCTTTCCTCAATTGGGTTCCTACTTGGAGAAAGGTGGTCGAAAGACGGGCGTTTGAGGATTCTTGGTGTTACTTGGGTAATTATCTCAATGAAGGTTCTGTATGGATTATCAATTGAGTTGCAGAGATGGGGGGTTATTGAGGTAGAAGGACTGGGGGCATTATTACTGGTTACCGTAGGATTGAATATAGTACTTTCATACAGGTACGACCACGATGCCATAGCCGCTCAATCTACTCTAGTTCTTCTTGCTGTTGGGTCCACTGCGGGCTCATTGTATGGACAACAGGGTGTGGCAATTATGATTCTGATTTCTACTATTCTGATGCATGTATTGGCAGGACATCGAAAGTCTGGAAATCTTGCGGCTCTCGGCATCGCGTCCTCGAACTTATGGATTGGGATGCATGCAATCACTGGTGGATTTGAAATTGGAGAATTGAAGGTTCTGGCTTTGGATAGCCCCTTGCTCCTGTTTGTCCTTATGATGGGCATAACTGGTTTGAACGCTGGTATGGCAACTCGTTTCGCTAGAGAGGATAATTGGTTCTCTAAGGGCGTGAAGATACTGGGCCTTGGGAAACCTGGCCTCTGGGGAGTTTCGGTCTCACTTGGCCTGTTAGGTGCCCTTCTGGCTGTTGCAGCGAATAGGGGAGATGTTGGGTATGCCTTAGGGATGGTAACCGTCCTTTGCGGGGCATTTTCGGGTTCATACCTTGTTGTCAGGGGGGTCTCTTGGGAGAGGGTTTCATTGCCTCTGGTGATGATGGCCATGATTCTGTTGCTTGGCCTTATATTTGGCAATGAGGTAGCATCATTAATCGGTTTTTCAGAATATACATTATTCGCAATATTTGGTTCAGCAACCGTTGCATTCGTAATACTAAGGGACCAGAACAGTGTCTCAGACAGGGTACTATGGATGGGGACTGTTGCAGTACTTGCTCTACTAGTGATTCTAGTACCATCAGAATCCAATGAAGCAGGAGGCGACGGTGGTGTCCTTCTTTTGTCCATGCTATCGCTACTTCACATCGGTAGTGGGGTGCTTGCCATTAAGAGAAAGTCTCCCTCTTTGGCCGGAGTGACTGTTCTTCTGCCATGGTCTTGGATCATATTAGAGCAGTTAGTACAGGAGACATTGAGGACCCTGTTGATGTCAAATAATTTTGACGACCCGGGGAGCATAATTCACATTGATTCGTTTCCACTAACTGGGTATCTCCTAACATGCACAGTAATGATAGCAGTTGTGAATGAGAAAATGGGAAAAACTGATGTAAATATAGCATCAAAATTTTTAGGAATTTCTGAGATTTCAGCGTCGATAAGAGACTCAGGAGCTCTTCAACTATGGAGCCTTGGATTATGGCTACCAATGGCTTCAATCTTATTTACAGCTCAATTTGGAGCCTTCACTTCGCCCACTCTACTCTTAGTTTCAGGACTACTGTGGGGACTGCACTTGTTGGCGCATCTGAGAGGCGTCAGAGTTGGCGAAATGCGACTAATGGTGGGAATTATCCTACTGTCTGGCTTGCTTATACAATGGAGACATGGGATGGGAGAATATCTAACTTTATTCATCTGTTTGATACTGGTTTCCATCCTTCTATCTAAGAGAGAGGGCGAAGGCTTTTACACGACTTCAATGGGAGTGATGGGAGTCCCACTCCTCCTTCTGATTCCAGATAGAAATATTACAATGATTCTGGAAGATTTCTCTTTCTTACCAGAAATAGAGCCATCTGTGGTAGCCTTAACAAGTACGGCTACATTACTTGGGGTTTATCTTCCCAGGGTTGGTGACATCGAGGATTTGCTCAAACCAGCAATTTCGTCTTTGTGGCTTATGACGATTTGTATTGCGGTAACCTATGCGCAGGGCGATCAAATATCATTTTCTTTGTCAATCGGGATATTCATGATAGCTACGGTATGGCTTGTTGCAAGAGGAGAGTTACGGAGGGAGCTCCAGACAGTGACAAAGATGAGTTCGAGGAGAGCCCTAGCATTGGAGAACAAATCGAAGAGCCTTGGAGAGGGGGAATTACGAACATATGATGCTAGAGAAGCAGAGATGCTGTCTTCAAGGAAGAAGAGTCGAGAGAAGTATCAAACGGACGATGTCGAGGAGCTCTACATCTCTGATGTTAGTCATCGTCCTGTGATAATAATCGCGGTGATGGCCCTGATCTTTGCGACGAGTCTGGTAATAGGCTTCACTTCTGGGCCTGATCCTATTCTGCTCCTTGTAGTTGGGGCATTTGTTACTTTGCTCATCGCTGTTGCGAGGTTCCGTACAAGGCAATTAGAGCTTGATCTGCCACATATTCTTGGTATTGAAATGCCAATTGCATTGGCAATAACAGGACTTGTGATGGTACATATTTTCTCCTTGCTTGGACCAGGGGCTAGCAATGAGAATCTAACTAGTATGGGCGTGCTGGTGATTTTGGTTGTAGAGCTATCTTTGATTTCCCTGTATCAGCAAGATAACATGTTGGATAGAATTCCAATAGCTATTGATTGGATAATCTACCCACTGCTGGCAGACAGGGTCCTTGGTGCAATATTGTATGAGTCTATGCCATGGCCTCTGAGCGTTGATCCATTCTCTGGGGAGCTAGTTGAATGGAAGGGGCCTCTCATGGCTCTAGAGATTTGCTTGGTTGGTTTGGTAGTAATAAGTTTCTGGATTAGTAACATGAGAGCTTCCAAGGGACGGGAGTCGGAGAGTGGTTTCTCACTGGGTTTCAGAGGGATCTCAGTGACAATCCTCTCGGTTGGTTTTGCATCCATCATCGTGATAATCACAACTCTGAGAAATGGATGGGCCAGAAATCAATCTAATGCAGTTGGAATGGGAATTTTGTCAGTCGCACTGGCTATAGTTTCGATTGAGAGTTGGTTCGAAGGATTTACTGGAATAGTGGGAGACCTATACAGTATTCTGGGTGTGGCTCTGGTGATATTATTAGTATGCACTATTCCGATGAATGGGGAACGTTGGTCGATGATGCTGGCTGTTAATTCCCATGTGTTACTAATCTTAGGCTTAATTATTAGCGGTTCATCTGCACTAATTCCAATATTCTTGATGATACTATCAACAAGTGTATGGGTGACAGGTATTCTTCAATTGAGGAAATCAATGAGGGCTTGGGGTCTTGCAGACCTTTCTGCTGCAATTTTATTCTCAATCGTTTTCTATGGAGGGGTAATTTTCCAAGCTCAGATTCTCCTAATAGGACTATCAGTGATTGCACTAGAGCTTGGAATTGTATCGTGGCTTGGACTCAGAAACGAAGAATCAATGGTGAATAGTAGAGACTGAGATAATCAGAGCAACGGAGATCAAACTGGGCCAACCTTGATGATGGTAGGGCTCGGCAAAAGACATGTGACGAGGTCTTGGATATCGGATACTCCCGATGAAGTTGAGCACCCTCCGGTCCCTCTGGGCATCAACGAAATGGTAGTTCCTAGAATCTCAATTCTACTTTCAATTTCAACTATAATGGTGATACTTCTGTCATCGATATGGATTGGCCTAGATGCTCATAAATTTTTGAATAACCTAGAAGAGTCATTCGAATCTGTGGATGAATCAATGATTGAAATGGATGGAAGATGGGCTTGGGAGGTAGATATGTTGTTCGATACATGCGATTCTAGAGAGGGCGATTGGACATGGCCTGAGAACTTATCCTCTCAGGATGATTTATTCCTGTACCCAGGAGAGTTAAGGTGCGATTGGGAGCATCAGGGACAAGGCGATACAGCCTCGATTGTAGTTTACAACAGGGGCAATCAGACTCTAGATTTACTACTGGAAATAGGTGGCGCTGATGTTCTTTTCTCGCAGACGGAAGATACGCAGTATTTGATCAATGAGATGCCAAGTGGGGATTCTGTTATTCTGGAAGTTTTTCTAACTGAAGATGTGACTGAAGGAGAGATAACAGTCATTGCTTCTCATGTCTCTCTTATTTCTGCTGAGGTGAGGTTGGATGTTACAATTTTCCAGGGGGCTGAAGCTAGGACCATACATATCGAGGAGGGAGATAGGGTAGAGGTCGAATATACAGTATGGAATGCAGATACTGGCGAGGAGCTAGATAGTGGAACATGGACTGAGAATGCTGGCGATCCATGGATGTCAATTGAGGGCTTTGGATGGTCAACAATAGGTCTGGATATTGACGATGACAGGGGGCTGATACCCTCAGTACAAAGTGGTACTAGCCATATCACTCTGCTTCCACCGCCAATAGGCTATGGCAACAGTGATGGTCATGAGCTTCAGGATGTTTGGTTGAGATTTGAGGTCAATCTAGAAAGGGCACCGCTTTCAGGGTAGAATATTGGGGAACGTACATGCCAGATGATATCTCACATGCATCAGTAAGGCCCTCCTCTTCTGTGACCGAGGAGGCGAGTAAGAGAGTGCCCGCTAAATCCGCGAGGAAGGGGGAGCCATCATTCCACATGACTGAGCAAATGCGCAGGCTATCTACCCCTTGGGGCGTAGCTCTAGCACGCGCTGGACAAATAGATCGGCATTCACTGGGACCCGGGATTATCCTAGATGCGGCCGCCGGATCCGGGATACAGCTCATTGCGTACTCAAATATTCTGAAGAGGCCCTCTCTTGGGGTCGAGATAGATGGAAATGCAGCGGTTCTTTGTGCCGCGAATATGTTTGCTGCAGCAGAGAAAGACGATATTCAGAGAACAATGGACAGAGTAATTATCGGGGATAGTATAGATTCGGAAGGTGTGATGGCTGAGTTCTGGTCAAGTCTAAGAGAATCAGGAACAAGAGCTCATCCCCCTGTTGCAATGCTACATTTAGACCCTGCCAGACCCAGAGATTCCCAGAATCATCATATTGACGAGATGAAGCCCCGCATTGAGCCCCTACTTTCGTCTTGGAAGAAGTATCTGGAGTTGGGGCCGAGTGGCCCGTGTATCCTTCTAGACCTTTCACCAAGGCTTGATGAAGTACAACGATCTATGATAGATGAGATTGTAGAAAGGATATTTCCAGGATGTGGAAGAACATGGGAGTGGATGAGCAGAGGAGGGGGGAGAGTGGACAGACTTTCGATGTGGATCGGTTCGCTATCATCAGACAACTCCAGGAGATGTATCAGGGTAGGGACTAAGAGAATTATGTCGTCGATTGAAGGAGAGGACTCAAGTGTTACAAGAGTCAAACTCACTGATCCACCTCCATTTGATTCCTGGATAACGATAGTCGATCCAGTGGTTCTGGAGAGTGGTCTGCAGGATGAATGGACCTCAAAGGCGATACAAGATGGAAGCGGATTTTCGTGGATTAGAACCGAAGGAAGGAGGCCTCTGCTTATACATACGGACCCACTAAATGATCATCAGGAGGTAAATGGCTTCGTAATTTCCAGTGGTCGTGTTGTTCAGCACAAGCTCTCTCCTCCTGAAGTGCATACTATCTCACAGACCGCATCATCGCTTGCAAGGCTAGAAATAGGCAGTGTAACTTTGAGATGCTCACTAGATCCAGAAATTCATCCGAAGCTACAGAGACGTCTTCACAAAGCCATGAGAGAGATTGAAGGTGCGAGGTCATTTATGGTGGATATTGAATTATCGAGAGATACGGGTGATTACACCATATACGTTGTTTGCATCGAGGAATAGTCCCTTCGGGCCTTCCAATCGATTCAAATAGGGATGGTTGGTCGCCCGGATGCTTAACAGCCACTGGGTGACCGGTGAACACGGGAGAACCGTATATGACAGGAACAGATGAGACACAGCTAGGAGACGATTTCTCATACATTATCCGAATCGCAGATACAGACGTAGACGGGCTGCGCAAGATATCTGTCGGTCTATGCTCTATCAAGGGAATAGGGATGAGGACTGCAGAGATGATTTGCAGACTCTCTGGAGTTGATGGAAGTAAGCTCGGAGGGCATCTCAGTGATGAAGAGCAGGACAAACTTAGAGATTCCATTGGAACTTACGCTACCGAGATGCCGTGGTGGCTAATGAACAGGCAACGAGATCTTGAAACTAATGAAGACGCTCATATCGTAGCTCTAGAAGTGAAGATGACTAGGGATGATGATGTTGCAAGGATGGCTGGTATCAAGACTTACCGAGGCATGAGGCACAGAAGTGGTCACAAGGTTAGAGGACAGCGACTCAGAAGCAATGGCCGAAAGGGCTCTGCTCTTGGTGTCCAGAGGAAGAAGTGAGGTGATTAGATGGGCGATCCAAAATTTGCAAGACCTAAGACTCAGACACCTACTCATCCGTGGAAACAAGCAAGAATAGAGGAAGAACATGCTCTAAAGGCCAAGTATGGCCTCAAGAAGATTGGGGGGATGAGGGAGATCTGGAGAGAAAAGTCCGCCCTCAGGAGACATCGAAATCAAGCTATGAAGCTAATCGGTAGAGTGGACACAACGGAAGGCCACTACGCTCGAGAAAAGGACGACTTGCTTGCCTCCTTAACTAGAAAGGGGCTACTTTCAGAGGGTTCGATTTTAGACAGCGTTCTACAGATTGATGTAGAGCTAATGCTGGCCAGAAGGCTTCAGTCACAAGTCTACTACAAAGGGTTAGCACCATCTATGAGAGCAGCAAGGAATCTGATAGTACATGGACACATTTCAATTGGAAATCAGAAAATGACGGTACCAGGTTATCACGTTCTCAGAGAAGAGGAAGAGATGCTCAGGTACACTTCAGGTTCCAAGTATGAGAATCCGGATCATCCCTTTAGACAGGAGTTAGAAAAGATCAGGGCTACTGTAGACACGTCCGAGGAAGAAGCAGGCACTGTCGGCGGACCAGTAAAGGTTGCAGACACCTTCGTTGAAGATATCAAAGCTGGAGAGGCGACTGCCCCTACTGTAGAGGATACAATCCCAGAAGGTGATAAATAATGTCACACAAGGCTATCCTCCATATCTTTACAACGCATAACAATGTGCTGATGACTGCCACTGACCTCACAGGCTCTGAGACCATATGTAAGGTCTCAGGAGGCATGGTAACCAAGGGTGGTTCTGAAAAATCTAGTTCATTCGCATCCATGAGAGCGGCCGAAAGAATGGCCGAGATGCTTGCAGAGAAAGATTTCAATCAGGTTATCGTAAAGTACAGAGGAGCAGGGGGGAATAAATCTCACAGCGCTCCCGGTGCTACCTCTGCTATCAGAGCATTAACCAGAGCTGGAATGCAGGTCACCAGGATAGAAGATGTAACTCCCATACCTACCGATGGTACAAAGTCTAAAGGAGGCCGCCGGGGAAGGCGTGTTTGAGGTGTAAAAATATGGTCAAGGCAGAAATTCTCTATGAGGACGATGAGAAAATCAAGATTCTTTTGAAGGAAACAGATCGAGCTTTTGTTAACTCAATAAGAAGGACGTTGATGTCAGATACTCCAAAAATGGCTATCGAGACTGTGAGTTTCATCAAGAAGACTGAGGAAGAAGATGGAGAAGTTTGGGAAACAGATGGACCGCTTCCAGATGAGGTCATCGCACAAAGGCTCGCCATGATTCCTATCCCTACTAACCACAAACAATACTATTTTCAGAATGAGTGCCCAAACTGTGCGGACATGGTAGAGGAAGACAGGGGATGCGCCCTGTGTACGATGCTTTATTACTGTCAAAAGAAAGGTTCCCAAGAAGGAGTATGGGTAACAGCTGGTGACCTTAATTTCCTAGGAGATGAGGAGGGGTTCATACCCAAAAAGTACCAATCTATACCAATAACTAAGCTATTCCAAGGACAGATTATTGAGTTTTCAGCCACCGCAATTATGGGAAGGGGTAGAGACCACGTGAAGTGGTCACCTGTTTGCGGTGTAAACTTCAATCCGAGACAGGTTGGAGTCATTAATACTAAATCTAGAGCAAAGATTCTCTGGGACTTAGGACTTAACATCAAAGCCGCAGATTTCAACAAGGAGGGTAGACTGGAGGATGTCGAAAAAGTTGATTTGCTAAGAATGGACTTGAATCACGTTGGCTCCGGAACTGAAGAGTCAAGAGAGTTTAAGGAAGCAGTAGTTTTGGAAAATGTTCCCAATGAGTTCATATTGTCCTTCGAGACAGATGGATCAATGAGTCCTAAGGTTGCCTTTGAAATGGCTGTTTCGGAGCTTACTGGAAGGTTTGGCGGTATCAGCGACGACCTCAAGGCTGTTCTCTGAGCGGGATATATTATTTCCCTGTAGCATACGGAACAACCGTGCCGGAGTTACTTGGGCGAGGGTATTGTGGCGGGCACGTCACCCTTATTTTCACCATTGAAGACACTAACTCAGATCCTGTATACCAAGGTAGCAGAGGTGTTGGAATATGTCTGGAGGATGGCGTTGAGATCATTTGCAGGGGAAAAGCGGGGAAGGGTGATCTTAATGTCTCATTCACCGACCGTGTAGGTGATTATAGATTGTATAAGGATTCTTTGAGTTTACTTTCTGGTGGAGTTCCTGAGGTTATGGAGTATGATTGGGAGGCCACTGTCAAATTAGGTTTACCGACTGGTCAGGGGTTTGGAATGTCTGCCGCGGGTTCGGTTTCCTTCTGTAATTCCATTCAGAGGGCGATTGGGATACCTTACGAGGAGGGACACAGACGTTCTCTGATGATTGCTCATCTAGTAGATCGTAATAGATCCAGTGGTTTGGGAGATGTGACCGCTTTGTCTGCCGGGGGAGTAGAGATAAGGAAAATCCCTGGTTCTCCGTTTAGTGGTCACCTCCTGGAAAATGGGCCTGGGGAATCAGAGGGTTGGACTGCTGATGCAGAGATAATATTGGTTTGGAATAGTGAGGGGGGAAAGCATACCTCATCATATATCGATAATCCAGAGTGGAAGGGGTTGATATCAGCTGCTGGTAGTAAGAATCTTGAGAATCTGTCTGATAAAGGGTGGAATGGCTCAAGATGGGGGGATATTCTTGTTAGTTCCAGAAAATTCTCTGAGGAGAGTGGGCTTTCCAGTGAAAAGATTCGTTCTGAGGTGCTAAGAAAGTGTGAGGAGGCTATGGTTAAGGGAGGGATGAGTCATAGCGGTGTTGCACTTCTTTGCATGCTGGGAACTAGTGTGGCAATTGTGCCGAATAGTCTTGAATCGGGGCTAGCCGGTGTGGATCAAGTCAGATGTGTGTTAGATGATTACGGATTGGAGAATATCCTCACGAGAATTGGAGATATCTAGGAATTAGATTCTTCATGGAACTTATCTAAAAGTGTCAAGTCTAGTGGACTGGCATCCAGTTGCTCTGCTCCATTGATCACCAGGCCCTCACAAAATCCGTGCCTATACACTATGGCCCCATGGCCATATTCTGCGACATAGCGATCGACCTGTTTCTGTGTTTTCTTTCGGGGAAACTTCAGATCCGCTCCAAAGAAATGTTTGGCGTCTATCCAAGCACATGGGACTCCATTTATTCTTACATCATCAATCATCAATAAATCTGGGGTAATCACTGCTCTTCCTTCTGATTTTTTCTGTTCTGCCATTAGGTCTTCCTGTGTTCTGTACCTTACTCCAATGGAGTCAAAGAATAAGTAGAGGACGTCTTCGAAGACCATTGATGCTTTGTGAGTCTCATCTTGATTAACTGAACTTACTCTATCCATGGATTCTGCTAGTTCGAACTGTTCCCTATCTCTATCCTTCATTTTTGAGGGTTGCTTCAAGAACTCCTTTATTCTATTCTTACCCCATCCCCTACCTGTCAAAATTGCCCTGAAGGTATTTACTGGGGGTGCATCAAATCTCTTCGAAAGTGATATTACATCTTCACCGGATTTATACCTGCGACTTAGCTCATTAGATCTTCGCATAAGTTTGTGGTGGGAGTAAACACTCTTCTCTTGATTTAGTGCATTCCGGAGAGATAATGCCTGTTCGAGAGATATGGATAGTCCATCTAACTGTGTTGCGATCTCATCCACTCTCTCTTGGGGCAGGAAACCAAATTCCCCTCTCCTCATCACAATCTCCCCTGCCTTTTTCTGAGTATTTTTGGAAACTGCATTGAGCTCCCAATTAACGTCTATTGTTCTTGGTGGAGGGTCTATCTCAGAGGGGAATCCCATTGGCTTTGGAACTGCTGAGAATCTACCTAAGGCCCTCTCAATTGACTCGGATTGGTCTTCTCTAGTGACAGGGCTATTGCTTCGTCTTCCTTCGGAACGATTCTTGGACCTACGTCGGCCACGACCCTTTCTTTCTCTTTTTTCTTCGCTCAACGAAACTCCGAGCGCAGTTAGCCACATGAACCCACCGCGTAATTAGCCGGTGGTTTTGTAGCGTCAGATGAAGGCGATTCCAGGCTCCAGAGGAAAGGCGACTCTGGCCTTGCCAGCAACATCTTCACCGTCTCCAACAAAATATGATGTAATCGATTCTATATCCAATGCCATGGCTAAGAAATCAGAATTCTGATTAATTATTTCCACTTCATCCAGGTAATTCAGCAAGAGGACTTTCTGGGATTTTGACCAAGTGTGTATCCTGCCCCTCTTCTTTTTGGAGCCTGTTGTTAAAGTCGTCCACAACTGAAATATTTCTCCTCGCATGGTTTCATTCTCGAATATTGGAAGGTTCCGAATATGCTCATGGCCCTGACCTTTGAAATTAAAATCTGTAGAAGCCAGATTAATTACATGGCTTGCAAGTTCTGATTTCCATTTACTTGCTACTTGAACAACCATTCTGGATATTGGTGATTTAGAGTGTTTTTCTGCTAGAGATCTGAGGTTTCTTGAAGTATCAATAAACTCCCTTAGATAATCTTCACGAGCCAACACCAGTGACCAGTCTGAATCTGAGAGATCTGAGAGATCTGACAAAGTGTTACTGGCAAGTAGCCCCGTTCCCCCAAGTGAAGACCAGAATTCCTCGGCAATATGAGGAGTAGCGGGGGCTAACATCTCTGACCAGATAAATAGAAATCTTTGGATTGTCTCCCTATCTGATCCTCCTCTTCTCCTGTACCATTGCCAGTCTGATAGCATTTCATAATGACTGATCATTACTCCTTCCCTCAGACTAACTCCTTCCATCGCATCAATCCACCTAGTCTGATTATCTAGTGCTCTTGCTAATAGCCAAGAGTCGATGTTATTTGGGTTGACTGATGCTCCCTCCAATGATTTGAATGCCTCAAAAATTTGGTTAATCTGTCGTGAGCTGGACTCTAATGCAGTATCTGACCAGTCCATTCCAGCTTCTGGATTTGCGCCAAAGAGGATGAAGAGCCTCACCGTGTCGGCTCCAAACTTGGTAACCATCTCTCCTGGGCTAACAGTATTGCCGAGGGATTTTCCCATTTTGACAGAACGAGTCGTCAGCTCTGCACCACAATTAGGACAATCTCCTCCAAAATTTTCGATATGGTACTCCGAGTTACAATCGACACAGAATGGAGCAGGGGCATTCAACATGCCCTGACATACCAGACGTCCAAATGGCTCGCCTACCGAGTTCATTCCCAAATCTCGTGTAGCCTTGGTGAAGAATCGAGCATACAAGAGATGCATCACTGCATGCTCAATTCCTCCGATGTAGAGGTCTACACCTCCACGTAACCAATAATCCACTTTGTCCGAATCGAAGGGTTCCGAACTATTACCGGAATCTGCAAATCTCAAGAAGTACCATGATGAGTCAAAAAAAGTATCCATTGTGTCAGTCTCACGCCTCGCTTTCCCACCGCATTTTGGACATTTTACACGTAGGAATTCTTCATTGATCGCTAATGGATTACCACTGTTTTCCCAGCTAAATTTAACATCCAGAGGAAGTTTGACGGGTAGGTCACTGTAATTGACTGGGACAACACCGCAGTCATCACAATGAATCATTGGGATTGGAGTTCCCCAAAATCTCTGACGACTCAGCAGCCAATCCTTCAGCCTGTATTGTACTGTTCCATAACCTGCTCCATTTGCCTCCAGAGCAGATATTACTGCTTCCTTGGCTTCATTTCCGTACAGGCCATCGAATGAATCCAGATTAGAGTTAGCCATCCATCCTAAGCCGTCGAATACGGGATTCTCCTCAATCGCTTCTGCCTCTCTTGTTTTTGACAAGACAGGCCTAATTGGAAGTCCGTATTTCTTGGCAAAGTCATAGTCCCTTTGATCGTGCCCTGGCACTGCCATTACCGCACCAGTCCCGTAGCTGGCAACTACGAAGTTTCCAGCATATATCGGAACCTCCTGTCCACTTAGTGGATTGATGGCAAATCGCCCCAATGGTACTCCTTTCTTCTCCTTGAGCATATTGATTCTCTCAAACTCGGTCATCCTTGCACAATCATTTCTTAGTTTCTCCCAATCATCATGATAATCCGTACCAGTGACCAATTCTTTGCAGAGGGGATGCTCGGGAGATAATGTTAGAAAGGTCACTCCGAAAATAGTGTCTGGGCGAGTAGTGAAGGCCCCAATAGATGATTCTGATCCTACTACCTTGAAATTGATATGGGCTCCTTGAGATCGTCCTATCCAATTCCTTTGCATAGCCTTGACATTTGCTGGGAATTCAATATTCTCCAGCTCATCTAGTAGCTCATCGGCATACTCTGTCATTCTCAAAAACCATTGAGCCATGTCCTTTTGTACAACCTCTAGTCCGCATCTCCAACATCGATTATTTTTCACTTGCTCGTTAGCAAGGACCGTGTCACAGTCAATGCACCAGTTAACCGGTGCGAATCTCCTCTCAACAAGCCCTGCTTCATGGAATTTGAGAAATAACTGCTGATTCCAGTGATAATACTCAGGAGTGGATGTAGCAAACACCCTACGCCAGTCGTAAGAGTAGCCCATGCGTTCTTGATCGGCCCTTATCATTGCAATGTTTTTCTCTGTAACTGTGTGAGGATGACCAGATTCTTTTTTCGCTGCATTCTCCGCAGGCATCCCAAAAGAATCGTAACCCATCGGATATAGGACATTCTTTCCCCTCATTCTTTGAAATCGTGCCATAGCGTCTCCAATCGAGTAATTTCTCACATGTCCCATATGCATATTTCCAGATGGATAAGGGAACATCTCGAGACAGTAGAATTTGGGCTTAGAATGATCTAATTCAACTTCGAATACTCTTTCTAGTGACCACGTTCTTTGCCATTTACTCTCAATATCGTGAGGATTATATGACATTCTACTCACCTTACTATCCCAGTAGAATCAGTCCTCTTTGTGAAGAGTGTTCACTCTTGGACTCCTCAATGGTGGAGTATGCGTACGGGACATTCTTGCCACGTACCTCGTAAAGGAGGGGCGATTTTGAACCCTGCCCCCCAATATGCTTCCACCATACCTATTGGATAAGACCGATTGCGGTCAAGCATGCTCGCAGATGGGGAGTTCGATAAGCAAGTTGGAAATGACGGTGTGGAGGTGTGGGTAACCCAGATGGGAGACTACATGAACATGAATACGGCTTTTATAGACAGGGAAAATGGAATAGTCGCGATTGTTGACCCGTTCGACTCTGAACGATGGGTCGAGGCTCTTGCAGAGGAGGGCCTCAGTCCGACCCATATTTTGTACACGCATACACACAGAGATCATGTTGAAGGATATTCATCAATGATCTCTCTTGCACCAAATGTCGAAGTTTGGGGCCATGAGGAGGCTAGAGTTACCAGAACGGGATCAAATGAAGTATTCAGTCTACTAGGTCATGCCGTATTCAAGAACGTCGACTTCACTAATACTTGGAAAAATGATCCTGATTCATCTGTTGAATTGAGGCTGGGCTCTATCTCACTAGGTGTTACTCACTCTCCTGGCCATGCTCCAGGACACGTCACATTACATGGACATGGTGTATATCATGCAGGAGATTTACTATTCACTAATGGAATGGGGAGGGTGGATTTACCGGGAAGTGACCCGGAGGCACAATGGAGGAGCATTAGAAAGGCAAAATTAATTCTGGAGAGATTGCCAGAGGATTGGAGATTGATTCCTGGACATAGATACGATTGGATTGATGGGACGACGCCTGATTGGGTCACAATCAAGGAGGCTTTAGAGCATAATTATGCACTTAACAGCCGAAATCTGTGATAATAGTTCTACTTCTTTCTTCTTAACTTAGCAATCAATGAACCAATTGTGGCAATGAAAATCTTATTTTTCCATAACCAGGAAAGGAGTTTGAAAGTACCTCTGATCCTTCCCAAAATCACTCCGCCTTATCTTCTCTTTCGATATTAATGCCCATTCTTTTTGACGTCTCTTTGACTATGCCAATTGGCATCTCTCCAGCTCTCTCCAGCGCAGATAGAGAAGCTATGACAATACTCTCAGTGTCTATTTCGAAGAATCTCCTCAGGTTATCTCTCGTATCGGAACGACCGAATCCGTCAGTTCCCAGTACGGTAAACGTTCCTCCAACCCATCTTTGTATCATCTCAGGAACAGCTGCAATGTAGTCTGAGACCGCAATTGTTGGAGTATTATCTCCAAAGCAATCTGCAACGTATGATGAGATCTCATTCTGTGGGTTAAGTCTGTTGTGCCTTTCTGAGTCCAATCCTTCTCTGCGCAATTCCCCGTATGAAGTAACAGACCAGACCTCAGATGAGACTCCATGCTCGGTTAGCAATAATGATGCAGCCTCCAGAGCATATTGGAGGATTGGTCCTGATCCTAGTATCCTAACATGGGGTGTCTCGTTACCATCTGGTTCCCGAATCATGTAAGCTCCTTTGATTATTCCATGATCTGCCCCCTCTGGCTTTTGTGGTTGTTGCTGATTCTCGTTGTACAGCATGACGTAGTGTATTACATCCATGTTCTCTCCCCACATCTCATCGATACCGTGCCGAATAATTGTGGCCAGTTCGTAGGCGTAGGCGGGATCCCATGCTCTGCATCCCGGAACGGCTGAAGCAATTAGTAGGCTATGTCCATCCTGATGTTGCAGTCCCTCTCCGTTCAGCGTGGTCCTCCCAGCAGTTGCGCCCATTAGAAATCCTCTAGAACGTGAGTCCGCGGCAGCCCAAACCTGATCTGCTATTCTCTGAAATCCGAACATAGAGTAGAAGATGTAGAACGGAAGAGTGGGAGAGTCGGAGTGAGAGTAGGATGTTGCTGCGGCAGTCCAAGTCGCCATCGAAGTGGCTTCTGCAATACCCTCTTGGATTATTTGGCCTGACTCTGATTCCTTGTAATTCATGATCATCTTATGGTCTACTGGAGTATATTTCTGACCAACCTGAGAGAAAATACCAAACTCACTAAACAGAGGATCCATCCCAAAGGTCCTGCCCTCGTCAGGGATAATTGGTACTACCCGAGGGCCTATCTCTGACTTCAGTAGTTTCCTTAAGAGTCTGACAAAAACCATCGTAGTTGAGACCAATTGACCTTCCCTAGTACCTTCATCAAACTCCGAGAAGGTAGATTCCTCCGGAACCTCGAAGTGAACCAGGGGAGACCTCCTAGATGGAAGATAACCACCTAGTGCCTCCCTTCTACTTCTAAGGTACTCGATTTCATCTGAATCTTCCCCGGGGTGATAAAGAGGAGTATTCTCAAGAGCTTCGTCATCTATTGGCAATTCCAAAGAGTCTCTGTATGACACAAGGTCTTGTAGAGCCATCTTCTTCCTTTGGTGTGTTGAGTTTCTTCCCTCGAAGGAGTCTATCCCCCATCCTTTAACAGTATGAGAAAGAATAACTGCAGGGCCTTCAGCCGCCTCTGCACATCTGTAGGCGGCATAGACCTTTCTTGGGTCGTGCCCACCCCTACGCATATCCTCTATCTCGTCATCAGAGAGTGATTCTCCAAGAGATGTTAGTAGATCATTACCAGAGAAGAATTCCTTTCT
The DNA here is from genome assembly GCA_964016345.1 of uncultured Candidatus Poseidoniales archaeon. GTDB lineage: Archaea > Thermoplasmatota > Poseidoniia > Poseidoniales > Thalassarchaeaceae > MGIIb-O5. The sequence continues at coordinate 19,425 of CAXHFM010000010.1, forward strand.
AAATTCTGAAGGCTGGAGGGTACTCATCCTCTGCCAGTCGCCGTCGTTAATTCCCTCGATCCTAGATAATACGACTCCCATGGAATCTTCATTCATTATCCGATCCCATCCTGATGACCAGAGGACCTTTATGACAGTCCAACCTGCTCCTCGATACAGACCTTCTAGCTCCTGAATGATTTTCGCATTGCCTCGAACTGGGCCATCTAGCCTTTGGAGATTACAATTTACTACTACAATCAGATTGTCTAGATTTTCACGCCCGGCTATTGCTATTGATGCTATAGATTCTGGCTCATCCATTTCTCCATCTCCCAGGAAGGCAAAGACACGGCTTTGAGATGTATCTGCAAGCCCTCTCTGATGGAGATATTTCCAGAACCTCGCTTGCATTACAGCCGCGAGTGGCCCCAGTCCCATGGATACGGTAGTATATTCCCAGAATTCTGGCATGAGCCTAGGATGGGGGTATGAGGAAAGGCCGTCTTTGAATGCCTCTTGCCTGAAATTAGTCATCTGCTCACGAGAGATCCTGCCCTCGAGGAATGCTCGAGCGTAGATACCGGGGCTTCCATGGCCTTGGATATAGATTGCATCCCCTATCCCATTGGAGTCTTTTCCTCTAAAGATATGATTGAATCCAACTTCATAAAGTGTGGAGCTAGATGCATATGTAGAGATGTGACCTCCGATTCCATCTATTCTCCTATTAGTATCAGAAACTACAACCGCTGCGTTCCAGAGGATTGAGTTCTGAATCTTCCTCTCTATTTCCAAGTTACCTGGATATGGTGGTTGTTGGTCCAAGGAGATGGTATTTAGATAAGGAGTTCTGGATGGTGGCTTTATCGGAATCGCGAGATCCTCTGCCTCTATCATAAGTTCATGCAGGAGCATACGAGCTCGTTCAACGCCATGAGACTCTACAACTGACCTTATTGACTCCAACCATTCGTCGGTTTCCTCGGGATCTAAATCGGGAAGGCGTTGGCGTGGTTTCGGACCTGACATGATAGCACCTGCCCCTTTGGAGTAAACTTCCGACCGCAGGTTGTTTATTCAATGTTCGATAGTAACGTGTTCAGTTAGTCGGTCCTTTGGGACCTACAGTGACAACATGACACTCATGGATGGTGCGAACTCCTGCTACAGTAATCGATGAGTCGCCTTCGATACACCTCTTGCCCTCCCAGTTTCTAACTACCTTCGCTACTGTGCTTCTACCTGCCTTGTTGAGCGGATCGACCTTGAGCTCTATTGAGACATCTTCGACTTCTCCCATCCATCTCAATACTGCTTCGATAGATTTGCTAGCAATACCATGATTTTGCTCGGAGCTCCTGACCCAGTAGCCCAAATTCCATGATGCCTGTCCTGATCTTGTAACACGATCAAAACCTATCAGTCCGAGTAAAGAGTTATCCCATGGCCTTACCATTATCCAATGGTGCAATAATCCTGCTCTCCCCATTCTTTCTGTCTCTGATAGGAATTCAGATATTTGCAGTTTCAAATCGGCGTCTGGATTTATCCATGGCATGGCCCTATTGACTTCTGGCCATGTCTCCTCAAATGCCTCTAAAAGGTCCTTGGTTCTAGTATTAGATGCTGGTCTGAGAACGAGTTCTTCACCCACTCTGATAGAGCTGGTCGCGCGCCTCATAACATATCGGAAAAGGGCCTATCGCATCATCTCTGCGGATATGAATCATGGCCTCAATTTTGCTTTGGCACTGGAAACAGCATCATCATCAGGATAAACCCTGAGTGCAGCTTCCAACAATTTGTCTACTGCCTGGACCCTGCCCATTCTCTGTAACAGCGCTCCTATTGGATAGACTAGTTTCGTTCTATCCCCCAAATGTGGGCCGACCTCATCCAGAATGACTGTCGCCTGAGCGATATTTTTGGATTTCGCGGCTTCCATCGCAGACTTGACCTTCTGGGCCACGTCCCTACCAGGCCACTCTTCTTGTTGAACCCATGGCCATATATTCTCTGTCTTAGAATCAACAACGGGTCTAGAGTCAATCATTGACAAATCAGGAGGAGGAGGAATGGGCATAGGTTCTTGATCATCGTCAACTATGGGTGGATCGATTTCCACTTCTCTGGGAAGAGGGAGATCTGTCGGGGGACTGGGAAGTGACTCTAGATTCTCAGACATCTCCTCATCGACAAGAATATTTTCTGGAGCATCATAGGGCGTTTCTTCTTTATTGACCTCCACAGATTCTGGTATTTCTTCGGCAGAGACTACTTCTACGTCTTCGGATGATTCTGACGTTGGCTTGACCAAGTCAACTTGTTGTTTGGGTATCTCTTCTAGTCTCTCTTCTTCGGCTGCTGGCATTTCGAACTTTGTAACAAACTCAGGGGCGTCGTCAGGAGTTAGTTCGTAATCATCGTATTCCTCCTCTTCGATTGGTTCGGGGACATCCACAGTAAAGGCGAAGCTGGGTTTCTGCTTGGTGACTACTGAATCATCGCTACCATACTGTTTGACATCTATTGTTACGTCATCCATTGTGAATGTGGTTCTGGACCAGTCCACTATGTCTTCTTTTTCATCTTCCTCAAAATCTGAGAGCAGTTCGTCAAAAAGTTCCGTAGCTTCTTCCTTATCGACATTATTTGCTTGTTGATGAGATGCCATTTTCAACTGATAAGAGCACCTAGAACAAATCTCTGAATCCTCAGGGTTCTTTTCTTGACATAGGGGACATTGGATGGTATTCTCGACTGTCTTTCTATTGAATTTGAATCTATCAAACACTAACTCACGGCCCCCTTATTGCCAATTCCCCGAAACTCATCGTATAATCCTCACGGGGATATGAGTGATAATGCTCGGCAGGAATTTGTCAATATTCTTCTAGCAATAGTGATGAAGCGCCCGTACTACGGAGGCATGTGGAAGGAGATTCTGAAGATCGCCGTGGTCGATTCAAAAGGAGTCAGGACCATCATGAGCTCTACCAGAAATTAATACGTTGGGAGCTCGATGATGAGCTATATGCCACCGAGAAGAGACTTCGTGACTGGTCTAGAGAGAGACTCGTCTCGAACGGGTTAGCACTTTTCGACTTGATTGCGAAGCCAGATGGTTGGCTTTTCGACCAGCGAATAGTGAAACTGAGGCGTAAGAGTAGGTCTGACCTGGGGCAACATAGATTCAGGCAGGGAGATATTGTCATGTTGAGTCGTGGGGATCCTCTCTCGGAGAAGCCTATTGAGGCCATAGTTAGTGATCGTCGACGAGCCTCGATTAGAGTTGTACTCAAAGAGACTCCTTCTGACCTCAGGAAGGACACATGGAGAATTGATAGGGGTGCCAATAGAATAGCTTATGACAGAATGAGAGATTCTCTAAATTCGATCTTCCAGGAGGAGGGAGGAGTTCCGCTAAGAGACCTTATCCTAGGGACAGTACATGACCCATCTGGTACCTCTTCACTGCCTCCTCAACTCGGTGGAGTAAGAGGAAGAGGGTTTGTTTTGGATAGTTCGTTGAATAACCCTCAACGGGAAGCAGCCCTGGCTGCGATACAACCTGTCTCTTATACACATCTGACGCTGCCGACGAACATAGGCGTG
>CAXHFM010000011.1:0-22704 GCA_964016345.1 uncultured Candidatus Poseidoniales archaeon
TCGTGGGCTCGGAGATGTGTATAAGAGACAGCTAGTGTACCCCTCATACCGACTACGACCATCAAGCCTAGTGATATTGAAGAAGCCCAGAATGCGAATAAAACTGATGCCATGGAGGATCTAGTCGCATCGATCATTTCCTCTTCTGTACCGGTCCATGATCCCGACCCGAAATCTGTAGACGCGGCCAGGGATGCAGATAGGAAGAATCCAATTACGGTTACCAGTAATAGGTTAGCTTCCTCCCTCCTATTGGAATTTACAAGCATCATTGTGGCTATTCCGACAGATGTGAATGTGAAGGTAACGATGGTGTCGATATCCAGTAATTCTGGAGCAACCTCGGGGATAGCAGAAACTGCTATGAAAAGAGTCGAAAACACTCCAGTCTTGAAATGGCTTGGTATTCCGAGCTCTGAAGCAGAAAGGACCCTTCCAAAAGACGCCGCGAGTGCGGTCGCCAGTGGGAGGGTCAGGATTCGCAGGTACCCGTCATTCTCCATTGTTCCATTCGCTAAAGCTTCCGACCCTAGGAAAAGTGCCACTAATGCAGCCAATATGGCCGAAACTGGCACGAGTTCCATCAGGGAGTTCCCGTCTGCTTTCGCATCTTCTCTTGCGTTCATTGGTTTCACCGTCTGCTTAGCCTGAAGGCTAGCGTCGTCGCGATTTTACTTTCTGTTATAACCGTTCTCAGGGAGTAGAGAGAGATACATTATCAAAAAGCTACTCTCTTCTGGATAATTCCCTATGTCCAATATCGGTCCTAAAATGAGAACCTTCGAGAGAAATTGTGTCGATAATTTGGTAGGCTACGTCCAATGCCTCACTCAAAATTGGGGCTATTCCAGTGGCAGATAAAACCCTACCACCAGTGGATACTAATTTGCCACCAATCATCGACGCTCCTGCGAAGTGAACGTACCCTCTCAAGACTCCCTCGTCTATCTCTAGATCCGCCCCAGAAATCTCCCTGCCAGTTTGGGATGATTCTGGGTATCCCTGTGAGGCAAGAACCACAGTTGCGCAGTAGGAATCGGAAAAGGAAGGAGATAAGCTGGAAAGATTACCCGTTGCTGTGGATAGAAGTAGCTCCCCTAGATCTCCATTTATCAAGGGGATTGTGACTTGGGTTTCTGGATCTCCGAATCTGACATTGTACTCTACCACTCGGGAAGCCCCATCATAATCTATCATCAATCCGACGTAGAGAACCCCTCGATAGGGGTCCTCTTGATTCCTCAGGTAATGGTGCATCGGTTCAACAATATCGTCTATTGCCCTCCTAAGTACTGATGGAGTGACTATGGGAGCAGGGGCATATGCACCCATTCCTCCTGTGTTGGGCCCCTTATCTCCATCCCGAGCTCTCTTGTGATCTTGGCTTGGGGGCAGGCAAACATAACCCGATTCATCCATTAGCACCAGTAAAGATGCTTCCTCCCCCTGCAAAAATTCTTCTGCGATTACAAATCCATCTCTATCAATGGAGTCAGAGATAAACTTCGATGCAATGTCGACATCGGACGTAACCACCACTCCCTTTCCGGCTGCAAGCACATCTCTTTTGATGACCCATGGAGGAGGATTTCCGTTTAGAAAACCATCAATATCTGAGTGTTTATCTAATCTGACCGAATCTGCTGTGGGAATGTTCAGATCCCTCATCAAATCCTTCGCATGGGTCTTCGAACCTTCCAACATAGCCCCCCTTGCACCCGGCCCGAAGCTAGGAATACCGATTTCTCTCAACCTGTCGGAAATTCCTGCTACTAGAGGGCCTTCAGGTCCTACAATGACCAAATCTGCAGATATTTCCTGCGCCAGAGAGACCAACCCCTCGATATCCATAACATCAATCTGGTGATTCGTCCCAAGAATTGCCGTTCCTGCGTTTCCTGGGGCCGTGTGGATTGATTCGACTGAGGGACTCTGAGATAGGCCTAATGCAAACGCGTGCTCCCTTCCTCCAGAGCCGATAATCAGCACTGACATAGCTGTCATAGCAGGTCGCATGGCGCATGGGCGATAACTCTACTGTTCCGCTGTTTTCAGTATGGAACTGACTTCAAACCAAGCTTAAATCCAAGAATATTCGTTACCCTGTGAATCACTGGGGTCAAGATCAGTAATACAATTATCTCATCCACTAAATCTGGACTGGTTATGATTTGTCCTTCGAAAAGAAGGAAAGCGGTGATAAATATGACAACTGCAAATGTCAAAGTATCTAGTAAAGGTGCCTGTGAACTCTCGTTACCCTCTCTCTTGTGGCCCTTCCTCCTTTTGAAGTATGAGCCAACTAAATCGCCGGTCATGCAGGCAATCCCGAGTACAAATCCCATGGTAAAGGCCGCGCCCCATTCTCCACCTATCCAGAACCAGTCATCTGACGTCGCCCAAAGAGTTGGGTCGATGAAAGGCCTGGATTCAGCATCGCTTCTTCCGCCCCAAAGTTGGTGAGTCATGAGAGTTAGTGCCCCGCTAAAGAAAGCCCCTCCGAAGAAACCATTCCACGTCTTTCCATCCCCTAGGACTCTGAATCCATCACTTAGAGTACTTCCCCGATCTATTACGACACTATCGAAGTCGAACTTGTCTGGAATCCACTTGCCGAAAAGCATAGCACCAGTGTTGGCCAAGTAGAAGGGGCCGTACATTAACAAAACAGTTACTATGTTCAGCGCGAACCCTAATGATGAGTCATTGAATGACTCGGAAAGAGTCTGCACGGTTTCCACGCCCTACCCAATCGTGGCCGGCGTATGAGTAATTTGGTAACCTTACTGTAGGGCCCAATGCCGACTTCGTCAGGGAAATCATTGATTTGCCTGTTGTAACCCCATGGACCATGAGCAAGAGAATCGGAATGCTTCAGGCACTGATTATCTCGGCTTCTGTAATAGTGGTAAGCGGAGTTGTGTCCGGGCAGGAAGGTGAGACTGTTATCGATACGAGTGTTTCTTGGGAATCAGATGAAATATATCTCTGTAATACTGACATAAGGATTGTTGACGGCGGCGAGCTCACAATCAGAGACACATTAGTCGACTTGGCTTGTGATATCATGGTTGATGAAGGAGGAATCCTTAATCTCGATAATTCCATACTTCAATGCGGGATTTGGAATGAGCCTGGAATGCCGGATGGAGTTGCCTGCGGAAATGGACTTATGGGGCACGGTTATTGGGATGAGGAAAGCAGGGCCTCATTCAGAGTCCCAAATGATGGCATTGAGGGGGACTTCACTATGACCATGCATTCTGTGGGAGGGGCCAGCTACTACGGGGGCCAAGCATTTGTGGACAATTCAGATCCAATCTCACTCAACGGGACCAGCCACACATTCGAGTTCACCGATATGGACGATGAAGAAATTTGGATTGGCTTGGTAGGCTACGGGCGATCATCAGTCACAGTGTCTGAGGTTGTTATCAGGGTAGGCAATTCAGAGACGGTAATAGAAGGAGTATTCCTTGATCGAATGAACATGATGGCAGCGGGAGAGAGAGGAAATGAAATCATAGTAAACGGGCACATGAGCATGGGGGGTGACTCTATTCTGTCTGGGACTAAATTGGCAATTGGAGAATATGGCTCCATCGTGTCGAACAGTAGCACTTTCGACAGGGTCGGGCCCATACTATCTCAAGGAGACGGGTCTGTTGTCAGGATATCCAACTCGACATTCTTCAACAGCCTGGATGACCACGATGTCAGAGGTACTGCATTTAGTGAGATTACCTGGGAAAACTCTGTTGGCAGTGGAGGGTTCACGGACAGGTGGGAAAGGAGGATTGTAGATCAGAAGGTGGTGTTCGACTCCAAAGGTGTGGTCTTCACAGTTAACGGAATGGGGGTTGCTGAATCCACGTCCTTCGAGTCTTTCAGCGACGACTCCGGGGAGGCCTTGGTCAATGGAGGAGGAGAGAGAGTGGTCGAGGTAGGCTGGTCGAATGGGACAATCTGGAGCGAATCAGCAACTATTGAGATAATCTCATACAGGACTGGTTGGAATCCGGATGGATCTGGAATTGATGACTATGGGGGTTACAGTATACCCCTGTCGTGGAATAATTTACAATACGTGAGCGATAACACTCCTTACGTAGAGTGGACGAATCTGGAGGTTGTGCTCGAAGAGGATGGCTCGCAACCGTTGGGTTATGCAGGCGGCTCAGTGCCCATGCGTGCCTCGTTCACAAACAGTGGAACTGCCTCCGCTAGCTTCTACATATCCTGCGCCGTAGTTGAGACAGGATTAGATGCCGATATTGGAGGGTTCCAAGGGATAGTTCTGAATGCCGGTCAGACGGACGAGATCTTATTCGACTGGAGAGGGGGCGAGATTGGGGATTACAACCTAGATTGTGAAATCCTAACTCCGACGCAACTAGTATCAGATAATTCATTCGGAGGGGGTACGTTTTCCTCCGGAACTGTGCTATGGGTCGAAAGCGTTGACGAAGATGGATTACCAATGGTTTCCATACTCGTAGCCTTGGCTGTCACCGTATTCATCATCGGAATATGGCTTGTCAGGAAGAGTTCCGAAGAAGACTACATAGAGGACTAATTGGCAAAGTTACCATTTCTGTAATCAAAAAATGCCTGTTCAATTTCTTCCTTGGTGTTCATCACGAATGGACCATATCGGGAGATAGGCTCATTTAATTCGGGCCCCGCCAATATAAGGAGCTCGGAAGGCCCATTGGAATGAATCTCTACTTCAGAGCCTTCTGACAACAGAGCTAGCTCTCCATCCTTGACCACTTGATTGACGCCAAGTCCCAATACCTGCGGATATTTCTTCACTCGGGCCTCATTGAATACGGTTATCTTGCCAGAAAAAACATATATCATCGAATTTAATTGTGATTTTATTTGATGATTCAGCTTTGTGCCATCATTCATCTTTACGTGAATAAGCGTAATCGGGATGACAGTATCGATCGATGAGGAGATGCCCATACATTCCCCTGCTATGACTCTCGCCCAGACTCCGTCTTTTTGGATAGTCGGAGACTCGGTGGCTGGAATCTCCTGATATCTTGGTGGCATCATTTTGTGCTCAGCCGGGAGATTGACCCAAATCTGAAAGCCATGGGTTCTACCGCCTGTCTTCTGGAATTCATCATGTGGCAACTCAGAGTGAATAATGCCTCTGCCTGCAGTCATCCACTGAACGTCTCCGGGATTGAGATCCCCTTTATTTCCAGCACTATCTTCATGTTTCATTCTACCATCAAGGAGATATGTAACCGTCTCAAAACCCCTGTGAGGATGCCAAGGAGCGCCAACAGCCTCCCCGGGCCCGGTGATGTTTGGACCCATCTCGTCCAACAAAAGAAACGGGCTAAGCAACGCGCTCATAGAATAAGGCCTGCGCACCTTAAAACCACCTCCTTCCATAACTGAGTGAGTAGGCACTATTCGGACGACACTTCGCATGTAACCCCCCACTTAAAATCAAGGATAAACACTTGTATGAGATTACCGTGACCATGAGGCACTATCTTGGGTGTGAGGTAAACCGTCAAAGGAGAACTGGAGGAATGCAGATAATTAGTCCTCATGTTGAAGGCTATGCGGGAGCCCCTACATTCGATGATACCATCACAATACTAACAGAAACAACTCTTTATCATTCCCTGAACTCTCATCAAACCATGAGATGGTTCCAAGTGGCTATGATCTGCATATTGCTTCCTCTCTCTGGGTGTATTTCAGAAGTTCCAGATGGGGACGTGTCAGATTCGGACAATGAAAACTCATTGAACAGAATGAATATAGTAGCTCAGACCCTCGCTAGGGATGTTGACAAGTATAGCGAGTTTAATGTTCTAGAGAACTCTTCGGGCCAGAATACACTGATCCTGTGGGCGGCATCTGGCTGTCGGGGCTGTCATGAGTGGACTGTGATGATCAGGGAGTCTATCGCCAATGGTACGATATCAAACGATTCGAACATCATAACCATCCAAAGATACCCGAGCTTTGAAAGCAGGGAGTCATTTTTTGATGTTTTTGGAAACAACTCATCGGAGCAATATTCTCCCTGGCCTGTACTAACACCGTACTCGTCCGCTGTTGCATGGAACGCCGAGACAGGAATGCCGAGCACCGTCCCACTAGAGGATGCATTCGGAAAACCTAGAACGCCAACCCTCCAAGTCCTTGGACCAGACGGACAGATAGTTTGGCAGAACATAAAATACTATCCTGATTTCGAAATAATTGAAGAGATATCAGCAATAATCAATCCACTCTGAAGTGGAATTGAACAGACGATTTTGCGCTGGGGATATTAGCAGCATCCATCGCATGAACAGCTCGCACCACAAGGGTCACAGTCACAGCATTCACAAGGCATGACCTTCTGAGTCAAGATTAATAATTAAAGTTATCTAAATTATTATCCTTAATTTATGTGTTCAACAATTAGGACTGTTCAACGAACTCTCCGACAATACAACCTGATAGTATAGAGGAGATGACTATCAGAACCATAATTGGGACAAGGTGGCGCATGTAGGTTCCTACAGTTGTCGCTTTATGATTCATTCTCAAGACGTATGAAGCGTTTATTCTCCAGAATTTTGGGTAGATCTACATAATTCCCGGAGAGGGACGCCCCTGAGGCCCAATCTATTAGAGCTTCGAAGTGGCCATTTTCGCTGAGATTTCCTAACCAGGTATGCCCTTCACTGGTCTTCAGCAGGGTAACATTGTGCATGCTACACGGTCCAAGACAATCGGAAATGGTAAGTTTGACATTTTCAGCAAGTCCTTGTTTCTCCCATTCCGTCTTTAAAAAATCTACAGGGACTGCATTGTGTCCTTTGTTGGTATTTCCACAACAGCATCCATTGCAGACGATAACAGAACTAGTCAAACAGAACCCTCAGAAGCAGATATAGTCGATTTGCCCGGAATCATATCAATTCCATTACATAGCTGTCATTGTCAATTGGAACCCAAACATTTGTTTTTTCCTCATTCTGTATCTCAACTCTATATGGATTCCCCTGATCCCAACATTTCAGAATCCTGCCTTCTGTAAACTCTCCTATATTAGCTAAAACGTTGTCTCCTACATTAAATCGGAGTTTCTCAGCTTTACAGTTCATTAGTCCTTCCTGTAGTGCTTCATGGTCAAGGTCTCGCCCGATGAAAACAAAACGGCAATCGCGCTCCTCGCCTTCCTTCCATGGGGCGATTTCTGTGCTGAAATTTCCTGAAAAGAGCATGTGGACACCTTGGAAAACAAATTTCTCATCCATTCCTTTGACTGCGAGGACGCCCTTGTAACGGAACAAGTCTTCTCCGTAGTTTCCTAATAGGTCCCCGATCCATCGCTCTAGTTTGTTAACATTCAACGCTCCTTCAAACTTAGAGCTTGTTGAGGTAACTCTTTCATCATGCTCATGCTCCGCGTCAGTGTCTAGGAATTCTGGATCCATTTCCAAAGTTTTCTCCAAATCGAATGATCCGATGTTAATGAGATTCTTTGGATCCATAATGCTATTCTCAGTGTGATAGATTGGAGCAAATCCATTGATTGACTTGATTCTTCCCTCTACTGCCTCTATTTCTTCCTCGGATACTAGATCAATCTTGTTCAGCATTATTCTATCGGCAAACGCAAGTTGTTCTACAGCCTCGTTTTCAATTCCTTCTGGCTTCTCCTCGTCAACGTGCTGAATAATGTGCTTGGCGTCAACTACCGTTATGATCCCATCCAGCTTGTACCGTTCGACAATTTTCTCGTCTACGAAAAATGTCTGTGCAACTGGTGCTGGATCCGCTAAGCCAGTAGTCTCAATTAGTACTCCATCGAAATCTTTGATTCTGTCGTACATGTCGTGTAGCAGTTCTGTCAAATCTCCTCTAACTGTACAACATATACAGCCATTCATAACCTCGATAATACTTTCTTCTGAGCTTTCAACCAGAATATTTTCATCTATTCCAATATCCCCGAATTCATTCTCGATAACTGCGAACTTCATTTTGTGCTCTGTGCTAGTCAGAATATGGTTCAGAAGCGTTGTTTTACCGGACCCTAGGAAACCCGTGAGAACTGTAACTGGTATGCGTCCGTCAGTGTTAATTCCATTCTCCATCTCATCACCTTATTATTCAACTGCGTGTGTATTAACTATTTAACGAGTGGTATTAATCTTTGAATATCTGATGTTATATTTAAGCAAGGAGTTTTGTCATATATATTCGGCCCCTAAAGAGTCTTTAGATTCCTCACACCAGCCCCTCCCGGGCCCATCCAAGAGTCTGGTTTGTTGTTCAAAATATCCTCAATTTTCGACATGTGGAGATCAGTCAATCCCTTTGCTACTTCTATGCAACCAAGGTTGTCCTGTATTTGTTCGGGAGTTGTCGCACCCATGAGAATAGTGGACACGTCATTATTCTTCAGGCACCATGCCAATGCCAGTTGCGCAGGTGTACACTTGATTTCCGATGCAAAATCTACTAGTTTTCTGACTACTTCAAATTCTCCGCGTCCCCTGCGATCCTCGAGATCATCTAAAAGCCATCCATATCCATCCTGGGTGGCCCTTGAATCATTGGGAATGCCATCTAGGTACTTGCCAGTCAGGAAACCGGATCTGAGTGGGCTCCAAATGGTGGTGCCAATGTTGTAAGGATGGTTGAACATTGGGAAGTACTCATTCTCGAACCTGTTCCTGTGTAACATATTGTATTGTGGTTGTTCGAACTGAGGTGGCTCCAGTCCCTCACTCTTTGCTATCCAGAAGGCCTCTGTAATCTGCTGAGCAGACCATTCACTTGTCCCCCATGCGGATGCTCTTCCAGAACGAATCATTTGAGTCATCGCCCTTACAACCGTTGATGTTGGAGTGTAAGGATCTGGTCTGTGACAAAACAGTAAATCCACGTAGTCCAGCTGTAATCGCGCGAGTGAAGCGTCCAAGCCTTCCCTGCAATGCTTCATCGAAAGACCGGATTCATTGACCCCAGGGCCTCCCCAGAAAACCTTAGTTGTAATTACTAAATCCGAACGGCGCCAAAGATCTGGATTTTCCTCCTGTAACTCATTTAGTGCGATCCCAAATATTCTCTCTGCCTCACCGTTAGGATTTCCATAAGCCTCAGCATGGTCAAAGCAGTTGACACCAGCATGTCTGACTATGGTCATCAGTTCCTTGGCTGTGCTTACTCCTTCATCGCCTGATAATCTATCTTTAATGCCATAGGTCGCCCAAAAACCGTAAGAAATGACAGATACCTGTATACCTGTGTTGCCCATCATCCTGTAATACATATTCTCATGTTCCATATTCTTCCGAGTAGGGCTTCATATGAGAACCCTCTGAAGAAGAGATTTGTGGTCTCGTTCACAGACAATTTGTTGTTACTGTCCAAGCCTCTTCTGTATCTTGTGGGTTCGTGTTGTTAGGATCGTTTTCCTGATCCCCTCCCTGTTCCTCGTAATCATAGTATGAAGTGTACGAGATCTCAGAACCGTCAGACCAGGGTGAACCCTGAGTAACAGTTACAGTGAATTCATAGCATCCATAATCGTCTGTTCCCCAATCCTCGATTGGGATGTACCTAGTGTTCAGATCGAAGTCATCGACGGATCCCTCTAGCGGGAGTTGGGAGCCCTCGGAACCGACGGTTGCGGAGCCTCCTCCATATTGCCCGTTGGCAGAATCCCACTCGGCAAGTCCGTTTAGCACAGTTACGGTGGGGTACGATATTGCTACGGCCCCACTCTCATGTGTCAGAGTGGCGTCAAGGGTATAGTCAGCGAATGGCATACCCCCAGGGGGGTTTGAGCCGAGCGCATCCAATCCTGCCCAAGCAGTCAAAGCCACGCCAATTACACAGGAGTCCTTGGAACTGTCACAGTCTGCACCAGTTCCGATTGAGGCTGCTGTGGCGCTCTTTACATCGTTTACAGTTCTCTGAAGATGAAGTGACTGAAGTAGGAAGGAAGACTCGCTAGAACCTGCTGAAACGGTAACTGTGTAATCATTACTTGAGTCGGAATTACCGGAATACCAATCCGAAACCTGAAGGGAAATTTCACCATAATCCCCGAATCCGTCTGACCGATCTATAGAAAATGCGACCTGCTCTTCATATATGGTTGAGCCATCATATGTAATCGAAACATCGGCGTTGCTTGCTGGAGACGAGCCTCGAATGGTCAGCGTTATTTCTGTAGAGTCATCCGAAAGTTCACTCTCAGAAATGGTAATTGACTCTGAGAAAGTCATTCCAGCGATATATGGGACTCCAGCCATTAATAGGTAGCATACCACTAGGACCGCAGTCTTCTGCTTCCCCAAACCGCTCCACACCATGTAGAACGAGCCGCCGAACATGGCGAGAGGGATTAGTCCGAATGGAATCGGGTCAACGATGTCCTGAAGTGTATAGCTATCCAAAAACCACATCAACAAAAAGGCGATTAGTCCTACAGCTGCGCCTATCTTGGCTGAAATTGAAATTTCTAGTTTTGAGGGGGGTAAAGACTGCGGTAATGCCTCTGCTACAACCTCATCAACCATTGACTCTCCTTCAGATGACCTCTGCTGTCCCATAGCCTTCTCCAACAGTCCTCCTCCACTCATCGCAATGCCTCTGACATTTTAGGGAGGAGTTCCCGTTATCAACCCGTTGCCATATAGTGACTGATAAAACAGAATACCTAGAATATTCTAGAGTCCAAAGGTCGCAAAGTTCCATCTTCGCTCACTTCTTGAATCTCTTCTTCCTTCCTTCCTCCGACTATTGCGGCGGCGGCAAGCGCAGTCATCATCATGGACCCCATCACCTCAAAGCCTGGCAGATAGACTCCACGGATGTAGATGGTCATCGATTGGACCATGTAATTCGGTATACCTTCTGTACGTACCGAATACTCAGATGTTGCCTTAAATTGCAAATTGAAGAACTTATCAGTCCAGCCTTGATTCTTAGGCGTTCTAATTTGGACCCTTACCTTTTCGGCAGGGGCTGAAGACTCTATTTCCACAGATACCAAGGGTAGGCTGATTTGGAATCCCTCATCGTTGAGCTCGTCGTAATTAACGACCTCGACGTTGAATCGGTCCATGGCATTCCCGTCATTGTAGACATCGAACGACATCATTACATCGACTTTCGGTCTGAGTTGCATGAATGCAGTATCTGAAGCAACTCTTAACCTGCTGAACTGCTTGATAACTGCTAGTACCTTGTAAGTGGTTGGCGCGCCGTTGGGCCACGTAATACCATCTGCCTGTACGACTTGAGCGGTGATGGAGATTTGATGTTGGCCCTCAGGCATTCTCAAATCTGCTCTCAATATAACCTGAAAGCTCACATCTGCTCCCGAACCCACTGACATGGAAGCTGGACCCGCAGAAATCAGCGCACCTGATTGGATCTGAAGGTCCACCTTTTCACTGTGTACAGTTGGATTCTGCAATGTACAGTACACGATAGAAGTCCTTGTTGCACCTGGATAAACCTCGATTGGTTGCGGGTTGTCACATGTCAGGGTAATGTCTGGTGTTGGGTTGGTCTGAGCATGTACAGCAGCGGCCCCTGCCCACGTGCTGAGGAAGTACACCGTGAGAATCAAAATGCTAGTCCTCACTGAGCTTCGGCTTGACATCAGCATGATGGCCCTCAAGACCGTATTTTAGACTTCGCCCCCCTCGCATGTAAAAATGACCAAATCTAGAGTTTGGTTGTAGAGTGGTGGACCCGACCGGATTTGAACCGATGACCACTCGGTTATGAGCCGAGCGCTCTAACCAACTGAGCTACGGGTCCCGTCTTGCGTGGCTAGCCATGGAGTCAAGAACCTTGCCGAAGAAAAGCCTGCTAGTATACCATAAAACCTCCAAAAAAATTGACTTTGGAACAAAACTCAACCACTGTAACCCTTATGTTTGATACATGACTCCCGGGAAGGGAGTGTGGCAATAATGACGGACAAAAGGACAACGGCAATTGGGATAGGAGCTCTGCTTTTGCTAGTTAATTTAGGACTGATAGTTACTGGTTTTGTTGATGGGCAGATAGAGAGTACAGTTGAGAGTGCTGTTTCCGATGGCATGGACGAAATAGACGACTATGATGACGATTGGTTGAATGTTTCGAGCGAGAAGGCTTACTTCGCTAATTCCATCTCCAATCTTGAAGATGTTCAGGCAAATGGTGTTGATCCAACTTACGAGATGATTGGTCCTTTCATTTACTACGAGAATACAACTCGTGAGGTTTTAGACTTTGATAATAATGATAACACCATAACATACTCTGGTTACGAGATATACGAGTGGTGCGAAGATTGCACATGGACCGATGACGATGGTATAGAGCACGTTTCCGTTTCGGGAGATACGCTGACAAATCAAGTCAACATCCTCTGGAATACTCAGAGAGTAGCTGGAATGAACACTGGCATAGAGTACCTGGAGATTTTTGCTCAGGGAATGTTTGCGGCTAACATGATTGAGTTCGATCTCGCAAACAGAGCACCTAGCATCTGGGCATCTGAGGATATTAGCGCTATGATGACAGAAACTATGAACGGGGATATGATACTAGCCGGTGCGTATCTTTCAGCTGGTGGAAATAGCGAGATGGCGGCATCTTTCCAAAATCTGGAACAGTCCGTAATGTATGATGCAGTTGATCCATCCACGGGCGTTTGCATAGCTCTAACTTGTGACATCGGTCCAGTTCTAGTAGCTGGCATGGGCGCCCCTGATGGAGGGGAGGTGACTCAGACCAGAGCCGCACTCTACGGATATTCCGCTATGGACCCAACAGAAATGGCTGCGGTTGACCTCGGGGTCTACGCACTAGCGGCAAATGCTTTCCAATCAAGAGGAGGGGGAGATGAAATAAACAACGAGACGCCCCAGCTTAGGGAGCGTTTCCAGGAAGTAAGCGGCGTCAATATCATTAATCCAGAGACCCTAGAATTCCTACTCTTCGATGACTTCAACGGACTTTTAGGTACATTCACACTATCTGGAGTCACTCTACCAGGAATGGTGGTCGGACTCCTGCTTCCCCTACAGAGCGGGGATTACTTTACCGCAATGGAGACCTACAATGTCGGACTATTAACCGTAGTTGACATCGCTACCTATGCCGAGACATGGGTCGGTTTGGGTCTACTAGGATCGCCTACTGAGTTCGAGAATATCCTATTAGGAGGTCAAGGGACTCTAACTGCTCCAGAATGGTGGATGGGCGCCTTTGGGGGCCTTGACGCCTTAGGGGGAACATATATCGAGGTTGGTCTGAACATTGGGGATTATGTCGGAATGGCAGCGTTATCCGCCGAGAAGGCAGACTTCATCCTGAATGATGAGAGCATCGGACTAAAGACTACTTTCTCAAGAGAGTTCGTATATGGCGAGCTAGCTGGAATGTCACTTCCAGATGAAAATGGAGTTCAGTGGGTTTGGAATGATCTTTATGTTGCGAGTCTGTATGACATCGATGAGAGCTCAGCGGGTGCCCTGAGATCGTGGGTTGGGGACTTCGTTTTCGAAGTTGTAATGCCTGTCCTCATTACCTTCCTCAGTGGTAACACCGAGTATTACTCGATGCCGATAACGCATTGGCTGTTCGGCTTTAGTGATGCAGCAAGCGCGTCCTTCGGATTCTTCCCATGGGTTAGCTTAGAGACCAATCTGACTTACTACGGTTCAGATGGAATAGGCACTGGCGACTTCTCAGTGTACAAGATGAGTACTGCTGGAGAGACCAAGGGACAGAGGCTTGCCCAGGGGTACATCAACTCTGATGGAGATGGCCTGTGCGACTATGACTACGATTCAAGTGGCGTATTCATAGGGTACGACCTTCCCTGTGAAGAAGGCCAAGTATACGGCATGACCGAGCATCTAACTTGGAGAGCCCCTCACAGAGAGGACGGTTCACTAGGTCTGCTTTCTGACCACGCTGGAAATACAGACACATCGCTGATGGGAACCATTGGCGGAGTCTCCGCTCCACTGGCAACTCCTAATGACCCATTCTTAGTGAATGTCGCGGGATACGCTATTGCAACTTCTGAAGTTGGCGATGATGTTGACTACAAAGGAATCCCTATGGTAGAGCACAGAGTTAGCTTGGATCCAGCCAATACACAGATCCAAGGTAAAATCCTAGGGGCCGGAAATTGGGTGGATGCGCTCCCAGGGGCATTGCCTGTTTACCTTGGTGCGGACATCGACATGAAAGTCGAGCCAATCTCTAATGCAGTTATGTACGGTAAGGTGAAAGTGACCTTCCACCTAGACATGAGAGGTACTGGTTCATTTGATCCTGTCATCGGAGTAGATACAATGCCAGTGTTCGAGATTCACACTTACAGCGAGATATCTGATGAGGATGCTTCGGACTTCAATGCGCAGGTCACGGATAATATGGGACCGTTTGGATGGACCAACTTTGGAGGAAGTGTAGGTGGAATTCTGCTAGTAATTTCAGTCGCACAGGCTATGTTTTACGTTATCGGAATCGGATTGATCGCATACGGCGGACTAGTCATGAAAGACGAAGATGCAGAGTCCCTGATTGCTGATGAAGAGGAATAATTGACCAGTGTTACAGTTATTCGGCACGAAGGGTTGAAGCCCCTTAAGAAATAGGTACTACGAAAGGAGGCTAAAGGCGTCATTCTCATTTTCTGATTCTGAGCCGGAAATTCCTTCAAGAAGTGTTGAGGTCATCACATGAGGCTCTCCCATATCGATAGGATAAGGGCAATCGCAGTACTATTTATGGTAGAGGTGCACACGGCTGCGATCGTCCCCCCAAGAGGAATGTCCGTGGGAGATCCAGCTGCGTTTGTTGCCGCTGCTTTCGGAGGAATGGCGGCTCCATTATTCGTGATGATTTCAGGATGGGGGATATACATGAGCGCCTCGAGAAGGATGAGGCGTGGACTCACGGGCGTGAGTGACTGGACATCATGGATGATTCCCCGGGTTGCATTGCTCGCATCCTGTCAAATTCTGGTAAATCTGTTGCTAAATGTGGAGAGGGGAGGTAGATTCGAAGTAAATACTCCCGGCGTTCTAACTCTGCTAGCAATCGCGACAATACTGGCTCCGATGCTAATTAGGCTGGCCATGGAAATCAGGATAGGACTGATTTTACTCCTGATCTCTTCTCCAGTGATACTTGGAGATGCCTCAGGACTTGGCTGGACTTGGTGGGACAGAGTTGCCTCGGATGGCACATTGGAATGGATGGCGAGGCTTCTTTGGAATGGGACCTATCCCGCTGTTCCCTGGATGTTCTATGTTCTTCTGGGGACAGTGGTGTATGATCTAAGTGATAGTCGGACAACTAAAGAACGAATCATAGCCATTGGCCTGATTGCGACGGCAGTTACTTTCCTAATTTCTGAGATTGAACAGATCCCCTGGGCACTGACCGAGGGGGATGCTGTTCTGACATTCTTTCCTGCCAGTACATCATTTCTGGTTGTTTCAGGTACCTTCGCGCTTCTAGCCCACAGAATCATGGAAGGTTCGGAGAGCTCTGGAGGTGAGCCTTGGAGAGGAGACAGTCTATCGTTTCTCGAACCGCTTGGAAGAATCACTTTGACGGTCTATGTCTTGCACTTCGCGGTTTTGGGAGTCGTTGCATATGCCATGCAAGGAGAGCCCCGGCTGGAGCTTTTTCCTGCCTTCGCAGTTACTATCGGCCATACATTGATTTGGATTCCCTTGGCGAAAGCACACCAAGAATTCATTCCTGAAATCTCCCTCGAGGGATTATTGAGAAAAATGAGTCAGTCATCGACATAATCTGTAGTCCATGAAATTGGTCCAAACCATACCGATCCTTCCTCGTTCGTAGCTTGAATTCTACCGTAATATGTCGCCCCGCAACATGTCAGTCCCGATACTGTTTGAGAGTGGTTGCCGATAGTTGTGCCACCGAAACCGGCACTGCCTTCCCAACCAGATGTCTGGTCCCCCATATCCGCCATACCATAGTAGAACGTGAGAGTAGTATTTGTCCCATTATCATAAGTCTCCCAATAGATTGTGGTAGATGTGGCGCCAGAGGGATCGGGCGAAGAGATATTCCGAATAATGGCATCATAAACGAAGAATTCCCCCCTGAGAGGGTCATCTATCCATACTGGCAGATGAGCTAGCGAATCGAATGTGTTCGGGGTTAGTGGGAATCCCCAAGCGTCGTGATAAGGTGCTAAGTTGTGGCCTGTAGCGTTAGAGAGATGTAATACCCACGCGTTGAACTCTTCGTCGTCGGTAGACGGCACCTCTGAGGGAGGGAGGGTGTAATACACTGTCAATGCCTCCGTTATAGGGCTCCAATCCCATTCCTCCTTGATCAGGATGTAAGTATCTAGAGCAGTCCAAACAGACCAGTTGGATATGTTTGAACCGTCATTAAAGTAAGAATACATCCTATTTGCCCTCTGTTCCGGATCTACTGCACTGTGTCCTTGGATACCGACTAGTTCCTCCATAAGGTAGACGCTAGCGAAGTTGCAACCTGTTTCGGTGGTCCCTGGGAGGGTAGATGGCATCCATTGGTGGTTGTGACCCAACTCATGGAACATCCCCCAATCACCATTCTCGCTCATGTGAGAAAGGTTGACCACCCCTTCTACACTTAGATCGTGTGCCATGAATGGGTATCCCGAGTGCATCCATCCAGCGGAAATTTGGACATCAAAAACCGCCCTCTCTACTCTTGGCCATGGCTCATAACCATACAACTCATGTTCCATTGAGAGGGCTTCGTCCCACCATTCCATTAGAGCGGTTGGATTATTCAATTCCCTTATCTCATAACTAGGCACTGTCATGATGAAATTATTGGAAACTAACTCTGTCCAAGGAGCCGGATTATCTCTCTGAGAGTATATCCACTCAAAGTCGGATGTCTCGTTGAGGACGAACATTGGAGCCATTACTGCGCCAGAGATGGTGACATTGAACTCTCCAAATTCTGAACCGGCGGGAATAGCAACATAAATTGGCCCACCAAACGCATTTCCTACATCTGATTCAGATGTACATTCGCCAAATTCATCGCATATGAGAGACGTGGTTGTGTTGTCTATCCACCAGTACCTGTGAATCTTGGAGTGCCTCTTAATCACGTCCTTCCCCCACAAACCATCCGTATGTGCGCCGATCAGTATCCAGAACCCCAATTCGGAAGCTTCTAGGCTAACTGAAACTGAGATTGCCTCCCCTGGAGGTGCATAGAGTCCTGTGGACATCCTAATACTGCTTCTTGCACCCGAATAACCAAAATTCGAGGGGAGTCCGGATTGATTTCCATCAATGGAAACTGTATGAGAAATCCTAGAAGCATTTGAGGGGACTTCCCCGGGAAACTCCGTATGGCTGGGATGGGCGGGTAAATCACTGGCATTGAGGCCCTGAGTGAGGGCTTCCTCCAATCTAAGAATGACGTCGGCAACTGGATCTTCTCCCAAGTCATGGCCCGTTGAGCTCCATAGTGTGCTGTATTGAATCACTGTCCATCCAGTGGAATTTACCAATTCCCTCAAGGGCGTCCAGAACTCCAGGAAGTCAAGTGGGACAATTACAGTGCAGTCTGAAATTGATGAGTATGCGATTGCTGCTTCCTCTGCGGACAGTTCGATTCCCTCTACCCTATCGGCATAAATTCCTTGAATTGCATTTTGTGGGGAATGATATCTATTGGGGATATCAAAATCTATGTCATTGTAGCCCCAATTTGAGGACACCATCAAACCAGTTGTCTGAGATATCTTGTTTCCGGGGTAGTTGTGAGGCACATCACTGTTTGAGTAAGACCAGTACCATGCATGACCGCCCATAATCAAACCCCCCCCATCGAGCAGGAACTGTTCTATAGCCGAGTTATCCTCATCATCGTGCCCATTCCAGAACTCATCGATCAGGCAATCCACTTGCGATAGGTCGTCTGGCGTAACTGAAAGATATACTGTGTGGCCCTCGGACTGGAGTTCGTCTTCCCAGTGATCGAATCCAGCCCCATAGGCTAGGCCGACGTTTGCATCCTCTCCACAGACCCATTCCACTGCTCTGAAGTTAAATTCGTGGTTCTGTGTGACCCAACTCTCGTGTCCGAGGCCGATCATCTTACCTCTGCCCACGTGACTGGCGGAAACTACTGTGGAGTCGGTCGAGTCTCTCCCTAGAGGGAATGACCACTTTCCTATGGGTAAAATATGTGATGACCACCCTCCCCAATCTGCATCCTCGAGACCGCTTAGCAACTCATTCTGATCGGCCCTCAAGTCATGAACAGCAATCCATATGTTCAGCCCAACCGATCCACCTGTATTATTGGCCCAGATAGTATACTGTTGCCAATCTGATCTCTCCGTTGGGGTTCCCGAAATTGTACCATTATTGAGTAGCGCAATACCCTCTGGCAGTGAAGGGGAAGCTTCCCAAGTATCGATATTAGGGCCATCGTTATTTACTGGAATATTGATAGTTTCGTTAGACTTCAGTGCAAATTCACTGTCGGTCCAGTGAATGGCATCGGGAGGCATGCTGGTAATCCTGAATCGAATTTCCGTAGTGGTCGAGCCTCCTGAATTATTGGCCCAAATCCTATGGTTGGTCCATGGTTGCAATAAAGTCGAGTTACCAGTTATTGACCCTGTTTCTGAATCGAAAGAGAAGCCCTCGGGCAGACTTGGACTTATCTCCCACGTGGAAGGGCTTCCGCCCTCTATGTATGGAAGCACTACGCCAGTTCCTTCGCCAATTCTAAGATCGAACTCAGAAGGCACGTAAATCAGCCCTGAAGGGGACTCCTCGGAAATCTGAATCAGTATATTGACTGATGATGACCCCCCAGTATTGTAAGCAGATACTGTGTACTGCAATACTTGTTGTGGATGAAGCGGTGACCCTTTGATTGAGCCATCTGACTGGTCGATGTATACACCCTCTGGGAGGGATGGGGACACTGTCCAAGTGAGGTTCCCCCCTCCGTCTACATTTGGAGTAGTGGATACTTCATCTCCAACCAACCAAAAGAACGGGTGATCTGGATAATGGACATAGCTAGGCGACTCATGCAGTGTGATGATTCGTATATCTGTGGATGCACCTCCGCCAATATTCAAGGCGGTAACTGTATGGTTCGAATCACCTAATGAGACGGGGGTTCCTTCTATCGAACCATCCTCCAGAATCTGGAAACCCTCTGGCAGCGGGGGCTCGACAACCCACGATTCTGCATCCCCTCCACGGACCAATGGGGCATATAGCTCGCAATACTCGCCTATCTCGCAAGACAATGTCTCAACCTGATACTGGACGGAGTAAGGCCCTGGGGCGACTATCACAATTTCAATTATCGAAGTTGAATGGCCGGCAGCGTTCGAAGCAATTATGGTATATTCGGCCACAATTGTCTGTGATTTGGGAGTTCCGCTGACTACCCCTGTTTGTCGATTTAGTGACAGACCATCGGGAAGACTTGGGGTCACCAACCAATTTTGAGGGCCGTCTCCATTGAAACTGGGAGTCAGGGGTTGAATCTCGGCACCAGATATGGCAGTAATTTCCTCAACCCCATAGGAAAGTGACGATGGCATAATCATGGCTCTGCAGTAGTCTCCAGTGAAAATCTGCAGGGGAGTACAGTCGTCCTCAGTAATCACTGGGATGAAGCAATCTTGATGGGACGGCTCTTCCTGACAATCGATGACGATTGGTTCATCATCCTGATCGAAAAGGCCCAAGCATCCAGATGCCAGCATCAAAAAAGTCAGCATCAGAGCGGAAGCTCGCTTGCTGCGCATACACTACGATAAAGGGAGGACATGAATAAGTTGTCATATTCCCGGATATGCTGGTCCTTCCTCGAAGCAGTACCTTACAGTTTGGAATTCGGACTTGAAAGTTGAGACATCAGATCTTACCGTCGAGGATTCCTCCTTGTTTATCAGAGCCCTTGCGAAAAAGCGTGCCACGTCCTGCATCTCATCGACACCCATGCCGACACGAGTCAGTTCTGGGACGCCTAGCCTCAGACCGCTGGGCCCGGACATTGCCTTAGTATCCCCAGGTAGCATATTCATGTTGGTAATTATTCCACAGTCCTCGAGAGTCTGCGCCGCCCTCATCCCGGAACCCGAATCTGGACCGCCATGCCGAGTCAAGACCTGGTGGCTCTCTGTGAATCCTCTTTCCTCGGCGATGACATCAAATCCCTCTGAAGAAAGTGCGGCGCCTAGGGCCTTTGCATTCTTCACTATGTCACTGGCGTAGTCTAAACCAAACTGTTCGAATTCAGCTAATGCCACAGCCTTACCAGCCACGTGATGTAAGTGATATGAAGAGCAGGCTCCGGGGAAGATTGAGTTATTCAGCCTCTTGTGTAGGGTGGCATCTTCGGAGTCTGAGAGAAGAAAACCTCCCTGTGGCCCGGGAAACGTTTTGTGACTACTACCAGTCATCACATCCGCACCCTCCCTTAGAGGATCCTGGAAAACACCTCCTGCGATTAGCCCCAACACGTGAGCACCGTCATACATCACCATGGATCCAACTTCATGGGCGGCGTCTGACAATTCCCTCAGAGGAGTGGGGAATAGGAAAACCGACTGTCCAAACAGGACAAGGTTTGGCTCGTTATCCCTGATCAGTGATAATGAAGCATCGATATCCGGTTCCATCCTTTCCTCGTCCCAAGGGTATGTGACTAGATTCAATCCTCTGACCCCAACCGCCCCCATCCTAGCATGGGAGATATGTCCCCCGTCTGCGGTGGAAACCGCGGTAATGGTATCACCTGGATTTGAAAGGGCTTTCAATGCGGCTATGTTAGAAACGGTTCCGGAGGTTGATTGGATATTGGCAAAATTACAATTAAAAACTCGTCTGGCTGATTTAATTCCTATCTCCTCTATTGTGTCAAAATCGTCACAGCCTTGGTAATACCTCTTACCTGGAAGACCCTCAGCATACCTGCCATGGAGATCCGAGTCACATGCTCTTCGAACCAATGGACTCAGGATATTCTCACTGGCGATCATCGGGATACTGTGACGGTAGTGATTACCGGAATCATCAACAGCCTGCAGAATTTTCGACGTCGCATCCCTTGGATTCATACCTCTCCATAGAAGGAAGGTCAAAGAGTTTAACGGAGAAGGGTTTTCCTCTAATCAGCATTCTAGCACAATCTTTGCTGAATTATCCCCTTACTGAGTGACATGAAAAAGCCTCTCGCTGAGGCCTATTTTGATTGTAATGAAACACCTTGATTTGGATTAATTTAGGCGATATCTGTTCTAGCTCCAGCCACGCTAAGTTGACTAGGATTATGGCGCCGACAGCAGGACTTGAACCTGCGACCTGTGGATTAACAGTCCACCGCTCCACCAACTAAGCTATGTCGGCCCAAGCTTGACGCAGCATAACACATTCATCAATGAATCGGAATCATTCCCACTCAATTGTACCTGGGGGCTTGTGTGTAATATCATACACCACCCGGTTCACTTGCCCTTTCAGAGAGTTGGTAATCTCAGTACTGATAGAAGCTAAGACGTCATGGGGAATGTCGGAATACTTGGCACTCATACCGTCTAAACTGGTCACCGCTCGAACTACCACAGTCTCTCCATGAACCCTGGCATCCCCATGCACGCCAACGCTCCTGACCGGCAGAAGAGCGGCGAAATACTGCCAGGGAAGTTCGCATTTACCTGCAGAAGCGGCCTCCCGTAGTCTGATCTCTACAATGTGACAAGCTTCGCGACAGGCCTCAACCCGATGCCTAGTAAGATTTCCCAGAACTCTTACTGCTAAGCCGGGTCCGGGAAAGGGCTGTCTTTCGCTAGATTTAATTCCTAAACTCCTGGCTATTTCCCTGACCTCATCTTTGTAGAATTCACGCAGAGGTTCGACTATCGACAAGTCGACATCATCAGGAAGGCCACCGACGTTGTGATGACTCTTTATGACGTCCCTCTCCCCTCCTCCAGATTCTATCCAATC
The DNA here is from genome assembly GCA_964016345.1 of uncultured Candidatus Poseidoniales archaeon. Lineage (GTDB taxonomy): Archaea > Thermoplasmatota > Poseidoniia > Poseidoniales > Thalassarchaeaceae > MGIIb-O5. Next base: position 22,038 of record CAXHFM010000011.1, read on the forward strand.
TGGTGCTATGGTACCTTGAACCAGATATTTTGCACCACAGTTTACCTGCTCCTCCTCGAAGACTCTGATGAATTGCTCTCCGATTACCTTCCTCTTTTGCTCTGGGTCCGTTACCCCTTCAAGACTCCGGAAGAATCTATCGGATGCATCGACCACCTGTAAATCAATGCGCATTTCATTGAACATCTCCCTTACCTCATCAGTCTCCCCCTTTCGCATGAATCCAGTATCGACGTAGACGCAGTGTAGTAGGCTCCCAACAGCACGGTGAGCGAGTACAGCTGCCACAGTGCTGTCTATCCCTCCAGAGCAGGCTATAATTGCAGTATCATCTATCTTTGATTCAAGTGCTTCAATCGCCTCATCAATCAGCATTTGGGTATCCATCAAAGGACTCACCCCTGGATGGACTCGTCATCTGAGATTACCTTCGCGGTCATTGCTTGTCTGTAATCCCTGTATGCACCCGACAGCGAATCATCAGAGGTAGCGAGAATTTGGACTGCCAGAGCGCCTGCATTATCTCCGCGGTCCACCCCTACGGTAGCCACGGGCATCCCCGGGGGCATTTGGACAATGGAAAGAAGAGAGTCCATCGGTACCTTTCCTCCTACTGGCACTCCTATCACTGGTTTACTTGTCATTGATGCGATCACTCCGGGAAGAG
>CAXHFM010000012.1:0-20205 GCA_964016345.1 uncultured Candidatus Poseidoniales archaeon
ACGCCTATGTTCGTCGGCAGCGTCAGATGTGTATAAGAGACAGAAAAATAACTCTCTAAAGGACTCAGATGAAGCACCATATTTCAGAGTATTAGTCTTGAAATCAGATGGTAAGCATTTCTGTGCCGGCGCAGATGTAAACATGATGAGAGATGCCGGAGCTGCCAGTCCAGAGGAGAACAGAAGGGACTCAAAAAGACTGGATAACTTGTTTTACTCACTCTGGTCTCATCCATGCTTCACTATTTGTTGTGTTCAAGGGGTCGCACTAGGCGGTGGTGCCGGACTTGTTTCATGCGCTGATCATGTCATAGCTGAACCTGGCACTCGAATCGCACTCTCTGAGGGGAAGCTCGGTATACTACCTGCTGTGATTGGACCATACGTATACAGAAAAATAGGTAGTTCTCAATTCAGGCGTCTATCAATGCTTGCAAGTAGAATTGACTCAGAAGAAGCTTTGAGAATTGGATGGGTGAATCAATTAATAGAAGATAAGAATAATTTCGAGGAAGCTTGCAGAGAGCTAATAAAAAATCTTCTGACTACAGGACCAATTGCTGTCAATGAGTCGAAGAAACTTACTCTGGAGTTTGATAGATGGACTGGTTCGGATGAAGATTTAAGGGCATGGACACTGGAAAAAACGAGCGAGATGAGGGAATCAGAGGAAGGTCAAGAGGGTCTTTCTGCTTTCTTGCAGAGAAGGCCTCCAGAGTGGTCCCCTGAATAAATTGAGAGGGGTAAACATGGTACCAGAGTGGATGAAGGATGCACCTAATCCATTCGACACTGTACTCGTTGCCAACAGGGGAGAGATAGCGGTCAGAATAATCAAAGCTGTTCAAGAGGCTGGGTTGAAAGCAATTGCAATTTACTCGAATCCAGATAAAGACTCACTGCACACCGAGATGGCAAATCAAGCAGTCTATCTCCCGGGAGACAGTCTTTCTGAGAACTATCTAAATTCAAAGGCTATAATTGAGGCTGCTAAGGCCTCCGGAGCGCAGGCAATACATCCTGGTTATGGTTTTCTATCTGAAAGGGCTGAGTTCGCAGAGGCTGTTGAGGAATCTGGAATAACCTGGATAGGCCCGTCTCCAGAAGCTATTGAGACAATGGGAGACAAGATTTCAGCTAGATCTAGAATGATAGAATCAGGAGTACCTGTGATTCCAGGAGATGAGGTTGCTATACCCGATGATAGTGACCATCTTGGGACACTGGCATCTGTCGCAGCAAGGGTTGGATATCCACTCCTTCTGAAAGCCAGTGCCGGTGGAGGAGGCAAGGGCATGAGGATAGTGAGAGAACCAAAGATGCTCAGGGCAGAGTACGAGGCTGCTGCAAGGGAGGCATCAGCAGCATTTGGTGATGGAACAGTGTATGTCGAGAGGCTTTTAACTGGCGCTAGACATATTGAGATACAGATTCTCGCAGACAAATATGGCAATTGTGTTCATCTGAATGAGAGGGACTGCTCACTACAAAGAAGACATCAGAAGGTAATCGAGGAGGCACCATCTCCAGCAGTTTCAGATGAACTCAGAAAATCTATGGGCGAGTCCGCCGTTTTGGCCGCAAAGTCAGTAGACTACGTCGGAGCGGGTACTGTAGAGCTTCTTCTTTCATCTAATGGTGATTTTTACTTCTTAGAGATGAATACTAGGTTGCAAGTCGAACATCCTGTAACTGAGATGATTACTGGAGTAGACTTGGTTCACAAGCAACTTGAGATTGCTTCCGGCCTTCCCCTTGAAATATCACAAGATTCTGTGAGTATTTCTGGGCATTCAATAGAAGCTAGAATATATGCCGAGGATCCAAACATTGGATTCCTTCCTGCAATCGGGAAATTGGCATTATGGAGACCCCCATCGGGACCCGGGATTAGAGTTGACTCAGGAGTCAAAGAAGGAGACGAGGTTACTGTGAATTTCGATCCAATGTTGGCTAAACTGATAGTTCACGCACCCAATAGGATGGCAGCTATCAGGAGATTGAAACTCGCACTCTCATCTTTTGTCGCTCTTGGGGTGACTACGAATATAGGATTCTTGAGAAACGCTCTTACTCATCCAGCTTTCATGTCCGGCAATATTACCACCGATTTCCTTGATAATACCCCGATATCAGAGTTCATTAGTGAAAACTCCGATCCAAAAATATTGGTGGCTATCGCATCTGCCGCCAAAAGACTCGGAGCAGGTAAAATTGGATTGAATTTAGACTCAAGGATGTTGGACAATCACTCTGGACATGCATATGATCCATTCATAACACTCTCCAGGAGACTTCCATAGGTGATTAAATGGATTGGAAAATATCTGATATGGATGAGATATTTTCTGTCAATCTAGCCGAGAGAGATGGCTGCATAACTTTGTCCTCAATCAATATTGATGGGGAAAACATAGAATCACCCGAGGTAATTATTTCAAAATTAGATGACAGGTCTAGAGTTTCAGTTAATATAAATGGCAATCTCAGATTTGCTCATGTTGCTAAAGTGGAAGATAAATGGTGGATACACTTTGATGGAGACATTTTCACAATTTCTGAGTTGGAAAAGGGGGCCAAATCATCGAATAATATGGAAGGAGGGCTTTCAGCTCCAATGCCTGGGACTGTGTTAGATGTGATGGTAAGAGAGGGTCAGAGAGTACGGGAAGGACAACCATTGATGACTATTGAGGCTATGAAGATGGAACACAGGATCGTATCCCCAAAGGCAGGAGAGGTAATTTCTATAAATTTCAATCAGGGAGAAAAAGTTGACATGGGCTCAGTTTTGGTAGAATTAGGCGATTGATTAGACCGGATTAATATCAGATCAATCTATCCGGACAACATGGAGGGCTTCACTGTAGCCATTGCCGCCTTCATGGGTGTGAGTCTTGCAGCAGCCTCTGGATTCCGTGTCTTCTTACCCCCTTTCCTATTGGCACTGTCAGTTAGATCAGGGTTAGTCGATATCCAACTTATAGGGACCCAGTTTGAGTTTTTCACATCAACACCAGCCATAATCATTCTAGGAATAGCAATGATAGCTGAATTCTCCGCATACTATGTCCCCCTGGTCGATAACCTACTGGATACCCTAGCCACACCAGCAGCAGTTGTTGCAGGAATAGGGATGACTGCAATTTCTCTGGAGGGAAGCGATCCTATCATACAATGGGCCGTAGCCATAGTAGCCGGCGGAGGGATGTCAGCCACCATCCAGACAGCAACAGTAGCTACTAGGGGAATTAGCTCTACATTTACATTCGGAGTAGCAAATCCAGTAGTTGCCACAGGTGAAAATATAGCCAGCGTAGCGCTTGCGTTAATTGCCCTATTGTTCCCCATTCTAGCATTCTTCTTCACTATCCTAGTGGCATTACTATTAGTCAGACGAAGTATGTTCAATAAGTCAGAAAACGGCATTGCAAGTCATACTTGATGCCAAGCAATTTGAACTATCACAGATACGAGCTGGCGTGCCTCGTAATTCTAGTGCTCTTCCTCCGATAGTCGAGGAGAAACTTAGAATCAGCAAGCCAAAGAACACAGCGGCAGGAATAGTCGGCGTTCAGAAGTCGTTCTCCATCGGATTGGAACAGGCAGGGATCAAGAAAACTCTTCAGACAATGCTGTCAGTCAACAGATTCGATGGATATGACTGTCCCGGTTGCGCATGGCCTGATCCTGATAATCACAGGAGCACCTTCGAATTTTGTGAGAATGGAGCCAAGGCGTTCGCTACAGAGGCGACTAACAAGAGGCTAACTCCTGGTAATCTTATGGAATCTTCAGTTACAGAGCTATCAATGATGACTGATATGGAACTAGATAAGATGGGTAGAATAACTCATCCAATGTACTTGAGGGAGGGATCTGAATATTATGAGAAAATCGACTGGAAAGATGCTTTTGAGATTATCTCATCAAGAATAAGGAATACAAATAGTCCCGATGAGGTCGTGTTTTACACGAGTGGACGTGCCTCCAATGAGGCGGCCTTTCTATGGGGGACACTAGCTAGGCAAATAGGTACAAACAACCTACCGGATTGTAGTAACATGTGTCACGAATCTAGTGGCGTCGCATTATCAAATTCCATTGGCATAGAAAAGGGAACTGTCAAGCTCTCGTGCTTCGATGAATCTGATCTGATACTGGTTATAGGACAGAATCCTGGAACCAACCATCCGAGGATGTTGACGGCTCTAGCTGGATGTAGGGAGAACGGAGGATCAGTGGTCAGCATCAACCCCCTGAAAGAGACAGCAATGAAGAGATTCAAGCATCCGCAGAAACCTCTTCATCTATTGGGAAGGGGAGCACAGATTGCAGACGAGCACTTACCTGTGAGAATTGGTGGTGATGCGGCATTATTCCAGGGATTCGCAAAGGTAGTGCTGACAGAGGGGGCTATAGACTCTGAATTTATCTCTAATAATACGGAGGGGTTTGAAAATTGGGAGAGGCATATTAATTCAGCTAGCTGGGGAGAAATAGTAGAACAATCAGGGATTAGTCGAGAGAGTATAGAGAGAGTCGGCAAAGCTATTGCGAAATCAAAGCGTATGATCGTGTGCTGGGCTATGGGCATAACTCAGCATAAGAATAGTGTCGCTGTCATACATGAAATCTCCAATCTCCTACTAGTTGGTGGACATTTCGGGAAGCCGGGTGCTGGTGCTTGTCCGGTTAGGGGACACTCAAACGTTCAGGGAGACCGTACAGTTGGAATCAATCACCACCCTAGCGAGGAGTTTCTCTCATCATGTGAGAGAGAGACTGGAATTTCCATGCCCAGGAAAAGGGGATATGATGTTGTCGAGTTTGTTCATGCTTCATTGAACGGGGAGGTTGGAGTTTACATGGCTCTTGGGGGGAACCTAATTTCCGCTATGTCAGACACCGAGAGGGTTGCCGAAGCTATCAGAAATATCGATTTGACAGTGCAGATTTCTACAAAGTTAAATCGTTCACACCTAGTTACAGGAAGGGAAGCCCTGATCCTTCCGTGCCTAGGTAGAACGGAAATTGATCCGGGAGGCTTCGTTACAGTTGAGAACTCAATGGGCCTAGTTCACTCTAGTAGGGGGGCATTGGAACCAGCTTCTGATGCTCTACTTTCTGAGCCTGAGATAGTTTGCAGGATAGGGCACGGACTCTATCCGAACGGGCCTCTTGACTGGAATGCTTATCACGATCATGAGAATACTAGATACCTCATCTCCAGATGCATTCCCGGATTTGAAAACTACAATTCTAGGGTACGTTCAAAGGGGGGATTCTATCTTCCCAACGGCCCTAGGGATGGACCAACTTGGAATACCTCTTCAGGGAAAGCGCAATTCTTCTGTCATGATCTTCCAGATAGAAAAATCAATTATGAGAGGTTCATTATGATGACAGTTCGAAGTCACGACCAATATAACACTACGATATACGGGATGGATGACAGGTACAGAGGGATATACAATGCTAGGAGGGTGGTGATGATGAATAAGGATGACATGCTAGAAATTGGGGTATCGCCTGGTCAAGAGGTGGATTTGACTAGTCATTGGGAAGAGAGGAAGATATACTCGGAGAGATGGAAGGTAGTTCCCTATGACATACCTAGAGGGAACCTATGTTCATACTTCCCTGAAGCCAATGTTCTGGTTCCTCTGGAGAGTACTGCGGAGGGTAGCAATACTCCTACCTCCAAGTGGATTGAAATTTCAATTTCGCTAAGATTATAACGCTAGTTGAAGATAGAATTAAATCAATATTGAAGCAATGTTAGACAGCAACCAAGAGGATGCCGCCATCAGTTGTAACCAATCTCCCAGACCTTCTGGACCCCCATAGGCAAATACGCTGATAATCCAAAAAAGACTTGCTAGTGTTTGCCCTATCCAATCAATTCTCATCATTTTACTGATCCGTGTCTGAACAGAATCACCTCCGACTTTCTTAACTTTCTCAAGAACATTTTCTTCCGTTAACATGAAAGACACTCCTGTCCACAACACGACAAGTCATCCAGATACATTCCCCAACCTTTGTAGGCCTCAACAAAATCATCAGTAGGAATATCCAGTGAAGAGGCGATCGACTGTGCCACGATAGCAAATCGTTGACGAAATTTGAAGATGAAACAAAAAATATGACCATCATGACGGACTGAAGGCCCACAAAGAAACATGCCGGAAACTATTGTTGACTCATCACTCTCATTTAGTTCAGGAAAACCATCCTCTCTCTCATCGAATAGATGGGAGACAAATTTGTGGCTGCCAGAGAATCCTCCAGCTAGCAGTGGCTGAGTAGTTGAGGTAAATGTTTGACCATCCTGAGTCTTTAGAACATAAACTCCATCCTCTAGTGATACAGATTCGACTGGAGTGTTAGGGAATAGTTTCGTGTGTTGTTCAAAACTATTATTCTCCATACGCTCAAAGGAAAATGTTGATAATGCTACACTGGGATCTGAGGTTTCCTCAAGCCAAGGGGCATTTGAGTCAAATAATCTGACCTTTTTGCTCATTTTTGAGAGATGTACAGCAGCATCAATACCACTCTCATAACCGCCTATTATGAGGAAGTCTTCTCCATCTAATTCACTGTAACTAGAAACAGTCGAAGTATGGCGACAAAGCCCACTGCCTACAAATCCATCCAAAAGAGGATATTGATATTCACCAGCAGCCCATATGACATTTTTTGCTAGCAATGTTCCTTCACTAGTTTCTAAGTGGAACAATCGTTCAATTTTCTCAATACTTTTCACGTCGGTCTTTTCTTGAACTGGGAGTTCAAAAAAATCTGATATATCTTGCAAATGTTCAGCATATTCTTTTCCAGTAGGATGTTCGACTTTCATGCTAAATGCTGGAGAGATACCGATTGCTATTGAGTTTAGATCCAACATTCCGATTGAGTTACTTGGGAATGATGGGGTAATGAAACGTGTTTCGTCAGGCCATGAAGAAAAAGAATGTCCGACAGTTTCACGATCTAAAATTAGGAAGTTGTCAATCCCAGTATGTGCTATTGCGATTCCTACTCCGATACCTGCAGCCCCAGCACCCACGACTATGACATCGTACTCCACTTGGTCGTCTTCTGAGGCTATATCTGCCACTCCATCGACGTTTGCTTGGTCTCTGGTCATAGTGCCTCGCAAATTAATAGCACTTTAAAATATACTAATAATTAGTAAAACTAAAATTATTATAATTTTATCATCCAGTGATACTACTTTTCCCTATTACGCCCTCAGAACCTACTGAGCTTTTCCAATATTTCTTGTCCTCCCATGTAAGGCCTGAGGACTTCAGGAATTGTCACTCTTCCGTCCTCTAACTGGTTCTGCTCCATTATGGCTACAAGTGCCCTACTAGTAGCTACTGCTGTGGAATTGAGAGTATGGACTGCCTCATTTCCTTCTTTGGTTCTATATCTCATTCTGAGCCTATTTGCTTGGTATTCAGTGCAATTAGAGCATGAGACCACCTCTTTGTAGGAGCCTGCACCCGGTAACCATGCTTCCAAGTCATACTTCTTAGCAGCTACTGTGCCCATATCCCCAGTACATATGTTCACAACTCTGTAATGGAGGCCTAGGCTGTCCCAGAGATCCACAGCATTCTGTAAAAGCTCTTCATGATGATTCCATGATTCTTCAGGATGACATACTACTATCTGCTCGATCTTAGTAAATTGGTGTACTCTCCATATCCCCCTATCAGAAAGGCCATGGGCGCCGACTTCCCTACGAAAGCATTGAGAGACTCCAACAAGCTTCACAGGTAGCTCGTCGGGCTCGATTATCTCATCCATCCTCATTGCAGTCAGGGGGTGCTCGCTGGTAGCAATGAGGTAGTAGTTATCAGGCTCTATTCCATACATTACTGTCTCGAAGTCAGACAAGTCAGTCACTCCTTCGTAAGCATCCCGATTCATCATCAGTGGGGGCTGTACTAATGTGTAGCCCCTCTTGATGAGAAAGTCTGCCGAAAACTGCTGGAGCGCCATTTCCATTCTAGCTAGGTCACCTTGCATGAAGTAGAATCTACTTCCAGCCACCTTGGCTCCTCTAGATTGGTCCACCCAGCTATTCATCTCAATGAGCTCATTGTGGTTCCTTGCTTCAAACTCAAAATCATTTTTCGATCCATGAAGGCTGTGAAGAGTATTTTTCTGTTCGTCCTCTCCCATCGGAACGTCCGGATGTAGGATATTTGGAACTCTCATCCTTAATTCGTCTCTCTTTTTTAGGCATTCATCAGCCTTGGCCCCCAGTTCTGCAATCCGTCCTCCTAGATCAGCAACTTCTGACATTATTTCCTCAGCACGTGAGCTATCTCCTGACTTTTTAGCATCAGCAATCCCCTTCGCTGCGGAGTTCCTTTGCCTCCTTATCTGATCGGTATCGTACTGAGCCTTCCTCCATTCATTATCTAATCTAATTATTTCATCTATTGAATCATGAGAGAGTCCTCTTCTGTCATGATCTGCCCTAATCATGTCAGCATTCTCACGAAACATGGCAATGTCCAGCACTGTAATCAGGTCTAGGACAGGCCTACTGATTTTCAAGGAATCGGGAGAAAACATCAGAAGAATGTGATGTCTTGCCAAAGATTATCAATTCCGAGAGCGAAGTATCCAGAAATTAGATAGCCCAAAATTGACCCTCCGTTCAAAAGCGGGAGGCCTGCCTGAGGTTTTCCTCTAGCGACTTGGGTCATTAGGGCAAAGTAGCCCAAAAGACCACCTAGTAGTGTACCCATCGCGACAGCCAGGGAGTCAGCATACATTACACCAAATGCGCTGAAGTAAGTCACTTCTGCACCAGTTTGAGGTAGAAATGAAACTGAAGAGATAACCAGCATACCTGGGAAAATCACATCTCCTAGCCCCATGAAAAGTGCATCCCTTCCCTTAGTTTCTCCTCCGTCATTTTTTATTTTAGGAACAGGATCCTCCCAATCCATCTTAGTGACCTCAATTTCCTTATCCCTCATCACGCTATCATCTTCCTCAATGAATGAGTAATCGGCATTTTTGGGAGCAACAAGTAGGACTGGGAGCTTGAGATCAATCATGGTATCAGCCAATTCCAGCATGTGTTTACTGCCATTCACTGCCCAGTAGTCATATATTGCGGCAGCAATCATGAACCCAATTATCAAAACTGGGACGAATGAAACTCCGATGAGTGTTATCACACCAGCGCCCACCATTATTCCTACTCCATTTACTACATACCACTCAGGAAATACATGCAAGAGGTAAATTGAACTAATACTGGTAGCAAATGACACTAACGCCACAGCAAACAGCGTGTCGAAACCTAGGAAATATAGAACAAGGGCAACATATGGCTGCAGAGCGTAAAAGAGACTCATCCAAAGTGCGAAAAGCACTATTGCCTTGATGAAGAACTCAAGCCCCCTTCTCGCTAACCAGATTATAACTACGGTGAAAACGCCTATCATTGCGAGCTCTAAGGCAACAAAGGCACCCTTGGAAGCCCCCTCTTCGCCAAAGGCTCTGGCTTCGGGAATGTTGTATATCGGTTGTACACTAAGTCCTATCAGTATGGTCGATACAAACATGAATGCCATGCCAGTCATAGAAGCCCACTGGTCCCTCATTGCAGCTAGTACGTCCGTGGCGCGCCCCTCTGACATATCATACACGAACTTCAAGGGCCATATCACCTTGACCCGCACGCGCCCACCACCTTTTGGTGCAGGAAAGTCCCATGCGAAGTCGTAAATGGCTTGATCAGAGAGCCAATCTAGGTATCAAATTGGGATTAGATAACTGTAACGAAATTCTATCTAGACTAGATAACCCACAACACTCATTTCCTTCAATACATGTCGCCGGTACTAATGGAAAAGGCTCACTCTGTGCACAATTATCCTCTATGTCCTCAGCAAATGGATTCAAGACGGGATTGTTTACTTCACCTCATCTTATCTTCCTAGAGGAGAGAATCAGAATTGACGGCAGACCCATAGAGATAGAACAATTCGATGAGGCTTTAGAGACAGTGCGTATTGCTTCCGAAAAGCTTCCATCATGCTCCCCCACATTTTTTGAAACGACATTTCTAGCTGCTATGGTGGTGTTCAGAGAGTGTGGCGTTCAAAGAGCCATAATAGAGACAGGAATGGGAGGGAGATTAGATGCTACAATCCTAGTAGAAGCCGATTTGTCTATCTTGACTACAATCTCCATGGACCACTCAGAATATCTAGGTCAGACAATTAGAGAAATAGCATCTGAGAAAGTTGCTATTCACCGTCAAGGAAGCCCGTTAATCGCAGTCAAGCCTCAAGATATGGATGTCCATAGAATAATCAGCGAAAAGGCGGGAGAAGATTTGGTATGGGTCACATTAGAAAAAAATCAGACCAAGTGGGAGGCATATTCGGCAATTACATCCACAGTTGCAAAGATGCTTGGTTGGTCCGTAACAAAATATGAATGCGTTTGGCCGGGCCGTTCTCCTAATTTTGGGGCTTCGTGGATCGAAGGGATTAATCTAAAATTCAGTGCTGCGCATAACCCTGAGAGCATTGAAAATGATATTGGGGAAACCTCAGAAGTCGAAGTAATACTGTTAGCGATGATAGAGAAGAAAGAGATTCAAGAGTCGATCAAGTCTTTAGCTGACGCCATTAAAGCGAAGCACACTAAACCAAAGCTCATCTTCACAGAGGTCAAGAACGGAAGGAAACCATCAGTTAGGGCTAATTTACTTAGAGAAATGGTAAACTCACATTATCCAGATGCCATATCCTCCAAATGTATAGTTGACCCATATGAGGCATTTCTTGAGGGTGTCACGACTGCACGTCACGGAAATGGAAATTTACTGGTCATTGGGAGTATATACCTCATCGGAGAAATCATTTCAGAGATTATTTCCAGTAGAGGACTTGACGCTATTGATACAATGACTATCCACTAAGAAGCCAAGTACAATGACCTCTCCTCAGCATATATCAAATGCCCCAAAAGAGTGAATTAAGACCCGAGATCAAGGTGGTTGTAGAGTCGAAAGATACAGCCTCAAAGGTAATCCTGATAGCTTTGGTAATCGTCTTATCTGGTGTACTGATGGCTCTACTAACCACAGAAGCTGGAGAAAATATCCTGAGTTCGGTTACTGACTCGTCAGGAAATTGTGGCGATGGATTAGATAATGATAATGGTGGGCAGGCTGATAGAGATGACCCTGATTGTTACAATAATCCAGAGCTATGGGAGGGGTATGATGAGGACAGATCAGAGGCGAACCGAGATAACGACCCACCCGGTGGGAGAGAATGGTGATTATATGGGAGACAAGTGGGATGAGAGATTTTTGGAGCTCGCCAGTCATATTTCAATGTGGAGCAAGGACCCTTCTACGAAGGTAGGTTGCGTGGTTGTAGGTGACGATAGAGAGATCAGATCTACTGGATTTAATGGATTCCCAAGGGGAATAAAAGATGATGAAGCTAGACTTTCTGATCGTTCGCAGAAGTACCCTCTAATCTGTCATGCTGAAGAGAATGCCATAATGCATGCTGCCAGGGTCGGCGTTTCCCTCAAGGGAACCACTGCTTACGTTACATGGCCCCCTTGCTCTAGATGTACCAGGTCATTAATTCAAGCGGGAATAAATGAAGTAGTTTTCCCTAAGGCATTGGAAATTCCAGAAAGATGGCAAGAAGACTTTTCTATAGCGATGTCAATGATGTCGGAGGCGGATATTGCCGTTAGACAGGTTTAGTTATCCTGAGCCATAAATCGTCCAGATCAGATCGTAGATCATCCAGGTCGCCATCGTTTATTATTACTAAGTCTGCCATCTTTGCTGTAGCAATTAGGGCCTGTCCCGCATCATCTTGGGCGATCTCTTCCGACTTCTCCTGAGCAAGGAAAGTTTCCTTCTTATCTGCATCCCCTGTTCTTCCCCGACTCTGTGACCTGCTCCATCTTGAGTCCACGCCAGCTCTTATTTCAATCAGAATGAAATCCTCCCTTCGCCTCAATACTTCGACTTCCCCCGGAGTTCTAATCGAGTCAATCACAGCGTCTTCTCCGTCTAGGGTAGATAGAAGCATTTCTGCGAGTATCCCAGCTCCTCCTCTACGGCGGAGCTCTCTACCTCCTTCTATTAGAGAATCTCTACTCTCAGGTATGCCTTGTTCGGATAACCATTTTCTTATTGAATCAGAGCACGATATAGCCCTGACTCCTTTGGAAGAAAACCAGTTTACTACTGTAGTTTTCCCAGAGGCGTTACGCCCAGTAAGCCCCACAAGCATGTGTTTGGGAAGGCATATCAGAGATAGGGGTTTCTAGCGCCAGAAGGGCCTTGTCCTCGCATATTGTAACTCAGCATTGTGGATCGCTCTAAGTAATCTAATTCTATCCCCAGGAGGCCCTCTCAGTATTCTAGTTGCAGTATCCTCCCCCACTCCTCTTCCCATTAGGCATAATACTGCATCCTGGCCATGTGTTTTCACAAGCTCTGCATTTCTCTGCACCCTTCCGGAAATTTTCTCGTCTGAACTACTTATCTTTTCCACCAGCATCTTCTCCATTCTCTCTGGAGCACAAGCCTGCATGGTACCTCCACAGGTTGAACAAGGTTCCACAACGGCTATCCTTTCTACCCTTCTCCTTCTTTTCCCTTGGCAATTCAGACAAACAAGCACGGCCCTCTCATTGAGTAGTCTGGTTTCCAACCTTTCACGAATCTCAGTATCGCTCCATGCCGGAAGTAGTAAATCCATTTCCGCTCTTGGAGATCTACCTAGTCTTCCAGGAGGGGTTTGATGGACTTGAACGTCACCATTCGTAATGTCTCTGAGGAGGTCTTGAGTTCCTTGGATATCCATTCTCTCATGAAACAGCTTCTCTAGAGACTCTTCGATTACTGGAGTTCCTCTGTATCTCTGCATCAATCCTTCTAGGTTTACTTTCCTAGGATCGGTGCCTTTCTCCAGAATTCCCATTTTTCTGGCTACCTGGACGACTCTCCACCTTATCGCCCTCCCATTTGGAATTGTCATCCACATTATAGATGGTATTGATGAAGGCGGAGTCTCCGAAAGAAGACTAACAACCTCACTTGGGGTCAATGAGGGAACCTGTAGAGAGATTCTGTATGGATCTATTGTCGACCTCCCCATTTTGCCATCCTTCAGGGAACCCATAGCTTGTAAGAAGTGCCCCAGTGTCTCATTTACTCTAGAGCCTCTGCAGGTATTGACAATTATGGCACCGTCACTCTCCGAGACTGTTACAGTCTTATCATCAGGAATTATTCTGGAGGAATCATAATGTTCTGAAACAGTACTAATCAGATGATCACGGGCCTCATCTGAAAGGGGGTAGTCAGACAAATCTCTTACGTCTTCATCCATAGCCCCTATGGCCACCGCAGTAGACCTTCTTAGCATTCCAACTTCCATGGCTATCTCCATTGGCACGGGGGGTAACTCTCCAGACCAAACGGGAACCTCCCCGGAGTCCTTTATTGGAATTACCAGAATTTCTTCTTGATCCGGATCAGCATCAACTATCTGCCACGTTCTACCTGCCATTACGAATGTCCTGTTTCTTCTCTTCCCTCCGTCTTCTTCTCCTCCCAATGATAGAACAAACGCCTCATCAACAGAACCTAGGATACTTCTGCCAACTGCGTCTCTCACTCTGTAAGATAACTCATCGGGAATCATGGAAATGTGATCTATCCTATTTCTACCAAGTCTGCCAGAAGGTGAGAACCATCCATTCTTCAATACGTCTGGAAGGCCATTAATCAATTGATTTCTCCATCTAATCTTATCATTTTCAGGATGTTCAACTTCCCATGATGGCCTCTCTATCGGTGCATCTCCATCTGTCCTTTCTGACAACTCCTGCCAAAGCCTTCCCGGCCAGGAAGTAACGTCTGACTCGGACGGATTTTCAACGAAGTTTACCATCCACCTGTCACTCAGTACTTTTAGAAGGGAGATACTATCCTTCCTTCTCCAATCTCTGAAAATAGAGCATCTTCCAATAATCTTCGTAGCCAAATCAATCGGAACAACGCCTCTTTCAATTGACATCTGCAGGAACTGATTCGCAGCAACTATGCCTGGATTATTCCTCCATTCCACCCCTTCAAGCTCCCCCGACATCGCTCTCCTCGCGATAACCGCACCCTCTGCAACCTCATCCGTCTCCCAAGCCAAAAGCTCACCTCTACCAGTCCCTCCAATGACATGCTCAGCTCTACCCATCCTCTGAAGTAACCTATCAACAGCTCTCGGACTCTGCATTTGATGCACTCTTCTTATGCTTCCAATATCTATGCCCAGCTCAAGACTACTAGTGCAAACGATCGCATGCAGCTCGCCTTTCCTCAGCCCATCCTCCATCTCCTTCCTTGTTTCAGCAGCCAGACTTCCGTGGTGCACTCCCAACAAAATATCTTCATTCATACTTCGAAGCCTTTGAGAAACAGACTCAGCAGCATTACGTGAGTTTACAAAAATTAGAGCAGGATAGTCCTCAGAAAGAGATTGTGCGAGCCTCCTATGTGCCGCCACAGAGTGAGGGGAACTTGACCAAACTATCGACTCGGCCTCATCAGATGGTGTTGGAACCTCTCTGTGAACTCGAACCTCAGTAAATCTAGGCGATGGACCAATTATCGGAAGCGCCTCATCTGAAAGCCATTTTGCGGTCTCTAACGGATTTCCAACTGTAGCTGATAACCCAACCCTCTGAAACTTCTCAGAACAGTATTCTGCAATCCTCTCGAGACCGACAAGTAGCTGTGCCCCCCTTTCTGAAGAAGCCAGCTCATGTACCTCATCTAAAATAACTGCATTCAAACCAGAAAGATGCCTCCTCAATCTACTTCCAAGTAGCATAATTTGAGCTGTCTCAGGAGTGGTTACTAGTAGATTAGGAGGATTCTTCGACTGCTTCGTCCTCTCTCGCTGTGATGTATCTCCATGCCTCAGGCCCACTGTAATTCCAAGTGGTTCGAGCATTTCTGCGAGCCTTCTGTCGATATCCCTGTTTAGAGCTCTTAATGGTGTGATATAGAGAATTGAGAGCCCCTCCCAATCCTCTGTGATGAATCTCGATGCGAGAGGCAGTATGGCGGCTTCTGTTTTCCCGCTACCCGTAGGTGAGACCAATACTCTATCATATCCAGATACTAAGTCTTCCATTGAGGACTCCTGTATTGAAGACAGAGACCAACCTCTAACCTCAATTAGCTTCCTGACTTCAGGGTGAAGATGATCCATACTGGTAACTCCGTAATTGTCAATTTATGACCATGAATAATTCATGGGTGCGGAGGGATATCATCAGACCAGTGTCCCATACTATTGAGTGTCCTAGTAACATTCGTAACCTCACCTTGCTCCCAATAATCTACCCCTAAGAAGGTTGGTCTATCTCCAACTTGTTCCCAGCACAATAACGCTCTATCCAACAGTGTACTGTATTCATTGACTTCTTCCGCCTTTGTAGCGTCAGCTCTTCCGAAAGTATTCAGCCAATTATTCAAATGCCAAACGGGCTGTTCTGAATCTCCTCTCCCGACACTACAAGTCATATCCTCAGCATTTTCCTCCCCATAAGGAGTATCCCAAGTATGCCTCCATGCTGACATCAACTCGGTATAATTCTCTTGGTATTCGTATTGGATAAATACAACCATATTTTTCCCAGAGAGGGACAGGTCCCCAATAGACGGCCATGGATCTCCCAATTCATGCACGTAGGCCTTTTCCAGAATACCAGTAACATTTAGCAGATATTCTAGATGATCCCCCGGAATCTGGTTTTCGAAAAGAAAGCTTACGACATCGCCACTACTGTTATTATGAAGGGAATTAAGGGTTCTAAGCCACGAGAAAGCATCAACACTACCAAACAAGCAGGGGTGCATGTCAAAGACTCCTATGTTGTGACAGAATACCACATCTTCCTTTTCATTTTGCGATCCCATTTGGTGATGAGGATCTAACATAAATGATCTAATTCCACCTTCCCACTGACTTTGTAACCCTGTTAGATGGTTTATTCCAGCCAGGACCCCATCTTCTGGGGTTGAATAGGCGTTGTGCGCCTCTGCAAATGTGAAATCGTCATATGTTCTGAGACAATACTCAGCCTTCCCGTGACATGAGATGTAGTCTTCCCTATCCAGGTGATCGAAACCCCTGGATTGCTCCCAATCGTTGGGAAGGCCATCTCCATCAGCATCCTGATCCAGCGAATCACAAATCATATCTCCGTCATAATCTGCGGGAACTGAGCTATTATCAAGAGGGTCAGTGGAGCAATCTATCTCTGTGAAATCTCCCCACATGTCGCCATCGTCGTCACTATCTAGAAAATCGCAAATCAAGTCTCCATCGATATCCGATGGAACGCTACTGGAGATGAGTTGGTCTGTGCTGCAATTTAGCTCGATATCATTGTCCCATCCATCCCCATCAATATCCAAGTCTTCACTATCGGATATTCCATCCCCGTCTAGATCCGGGGGGCCTGAAGTGCATCCAGAAGTTAGGATAAGAATGACAGCCAACACCGGCACGACTCGCCTTTTCATCAAACGTCCATGACACGGTCTTCTCATGAACCAATCGGAGAGAGACACTGAAATTAGACGAACGCACATGGGAAGTAACTAATCGTATGTGCTAAGTCGAGCACCACAATGGCTCGCGGTAGGAGTAGTAAGGGCTTCTTCACCAGGTGGTGGGAATCGAAGAAAGATATCCAATTCCAGATAGTCACGTATACCACAATCCTTTCCACTGCTTCTGTTTTATGGGGCTTCATATTCATATTCATACTAGGGGGTGCATCCGATCCAGAACACCAAGAATTCATGCTACCATTCAGCTGGCTGTGTTTAGTTCTGGGATCTTTAGCGTCCATTTATGCTGTCCCAGAGTTCAGCTTCTATTGGTCCCAGAGGGATATTTTGGAAGACATTCTCTCATTGGATGCAAGAACTGAGATTATCAGAAGAAGGAAGGAAGCTGAAGAAGCAGCTGAAATACTCGGGCCCAAATACCAGTCTAGGCTGATGGGACTTTACGATGACTTCCAAATAAGAGGGGGGAAGAGATTCAAGGTTATTTCCGTGCCTCCACTGAATAGTCGCAGTGAGGTAACACCACTAAGAAAAGAAAAAAATGAGTATGAATGGTGGGGAACAGAGAACTCACGACTATCCAATCAGCTCCCCGGATTGCCCCTTCTTAGAACTAAAAAGGCCAATAGAGGTATTATTGTTTCATGTGCGTCCGCCATTACCCTATTATCTCTAAACTCGATTCTTGGATTATCTGTGGGGCTAGGTGGCATTAACCATAGAACCATAGATCTTTCAGCATATATCCTCTCACTGGAAAATACCACCTTTGCTCCTCCTCATTTAGATTCAGTGAGCTTGCTAATAATAGCCTTCTTTGCTATATTATTGAACCTGACTAGACCTCTCAAGAATTATTATGAGGAGCAGTGATATGTCTAATGCACTAGCTAGAGAAATATTTCTCGCGACGGGGCTAGTGGCATTACTGCTCGGCTCAATGTTTCTATCTACAGGTATCTTTCCTCCGATGGTCGTAGTGGAATCTGGTTCAATGATGCACGATGACGAGGGACAAATAGGCGCAATAGACCCCGGAGATTTAGTTCTGGTAATCAATCCAGAAAGGAAGGACATAGTCACATTTGTCGAGGCCACAGATCCACTGAACGATAATTTTGGATACGAGTCACATGGCATGGAAGGCGATGTAATAGTGTTCAGGAAGAATGGGGGTTCAGACACCCCAGTCATCCATAGAGCTCTACTGAAGGCTGTCGAAAACGACTCTGGTGGTTGGGATGTTCCAGGAACTACATTGTTGGGGGTGCAGAGCATCAACTGGACTCTCGATTACCCATGCGAATCATACCATGGTAACGACTACAATCTCAGAATAGAAAATTGGGTACCTTCACATGATGGATATCTGACTACTGGCGATAATGAGGATAGTAACGGCTGTAGAATAGACCAGTTATCGGCAACAGGACAGGACGGCAGGAATGGCCTTCTTGATGAGAACAACAATCCAGTAACCGCAGTAAAGGATGAGTGGGTTATTGGAATTGCCTCAACTGAGATTCCTTGGATTGGCGCTGCTAAGCTATTTTTCTCCCCTCCTCCTTCTGCATCCTACGTTACTGACAAGACTTGGACAATGCTGATTTTCGTCATAGCTTCGATTTTAGTGGCCCCCAGTGTTGTTGAAGCATTCCAGAGTAAGCAATCAACTGAAGAGGAATAATCACACAATAAGCATCAGAATTGGGATTACAACTACAACTAGCATAACTATGGTAGTGAGTCCACTGATTGATCCTGCTAGCTTCTCTACTCTAAGTGGGTTGCTACCCCTCATGATAAAAGACAGAATAGAATGTGTCCCATCCTTCACCATGTGCCCTCCATCAAATGGAATTATTGGCAGTAGATTTAGGAATCCCAGTAGGAAATTGACCCAAATTAGCCAGAAAATGAAGTCAAATAGAGATAGCACCGTTCCCGTACCCAACGGGGACAGGATGAAATCACCATCCACCTCCAACATCATCCTCTCATGGATGTTCATGGTCTGCCCATCGTAAGACATTGGCGTACCAAGCATCGAAAGAGGAGTTAGAGTGACAATCACAATCTTTTCCAGACTGGAATATCTGTTATCGAAAATGACTGAAAATTGATCTGTTTGGAAAGTACCAGATCTCGGATAACTGACGCCCAGAAAAGCCTCACCTTCTTCAATTCCGTAGGAATCTAGTACCTCATCAGTCTCCAATAAACAGTCAACATCTCCTTCGCATTGATCAAGATAGTACTGCCTCTTGTCTCCCAGTGTTACTGGAATTTCAGAACTATCCCCCCACTCTCCCTCTTCTACAGAATACGGAATGACTGTGAAAATAACGACATCACCAGCTTCTAGTGAATCCATCTGAACAGAAAAAGAATCGTAGTCCGGAACCTCAATTCCATCAACATGAGTGATTATGTCATATGGCATTATTCCCGCTTCATCGGCACCACCCTCGTCAATAATTGCGATTGCGTGGATTCCAGGGTTGGATGCCACAAATCCAGTTGATACGAATCCTAGAATAACTAGGAAGATAAAGGTAGCAACCAGATTTATTGCTGGACCTGCAGCAAAGAGGCGCAATCTCTCTCGTCTTGGGGCCATAATCATGTCCATATGTTCAGGCTCCGCGAATGCGCCCACTGGAATAGGGCCTGCCACTAGTAGGCCGAAACTCTTCACTTCCATTCCGTGTGCTCTGGCCTGAATCCCGTGGCTGTACTCATGGATCAGTAGTGTAAACACAAGAGCTAATGCAGGCCACCAGAATGGAACGAAGCTTGTGACTCCTGGAATGAATAGAATATCCGTAGCCGGTAAGGATCCCTGAGGAGGTGAATTCATGGATGATACAAAGGCAAAAATCATCAAAAATACTACTGCGAACATGACCAAGAAACACAACCAAATTGAAAACTCACCAAAAAATCTCCAAAATTTCCTATTCTTGGATATGTATTCAAGAAAAACCCTCCCTCTTGAAGTTCTTATCATCAAAACAATCCCAAGAACTCTTTCAAGATTCCACATTTCTAGGTAACCATAATCTTCCAAATAAAGTAGAGATAAATACCATCCAGAAAGGGCAATAACAGCCCAAAGTGGAAGTATTCCATAGAGGAGGAGAATCGATAAAATCAATATCGGATAGATGGGAATCTTGACTCCGACATCTCCGTCCATATATGCCTCAATACTCTCTTCCTATTCAACTTGCGTCCTACAAAAACCCACATTAATGACAATCTAGGCGCACACTCATGTCCGACAATTTACATGGAGACTCTCCTACTCGTAATTACCATAGAGAACTAGACTCACTGAGAAGAGAACGAGACAGTATTAAGAGAATTTTATCTCAGGCAAATCTGGATGAATTGAATAATGAGTTAGATAAACTCAAAATCTCAATTACCGAGATTGAGAGAGATCTTTCCGGCAACTAGTTTGAAATTATATTTTCCATACTCCTGTCTCTTATACACATCTGACGCTGCCGACGAACATAGGCGTG
>CAXHFM010000013.1:0-19883 GCA_964016345.1 uncultured Candidatus Poseidoniales archaeon
GGGGATCGTTTGAATATTCCAGTCCATTTTTCGGCCCTTCCCTACTACTTTTATCATCGAATGGATCATATTCCGGATCATCGAATGCATCATCCACTGATACCCTCTTCAATCTACTAGTATGATCAACTTCAGGGCCTGAAGGTGGAATATTATTCTGCTTATTCCTGATCACAAAAACCGCTCCTGCAATGGAAATAATCAATATTACTATGATTATTAATCCATATGACGCCATGAATTCACCAAGACTGAATGGAGCTTCAGAGACAATGACTGTAAGAGTAATTGAGGAACCCGGGCCTTCATCTACAGCTGTCAGGCTAACAGTTCTACTGCCCGAGCCAGTGAATGTCCACTCGATCCACTTCCCTTGGATATCGATGTCATTAGCACCATTTCCGTCTCCATCAGTATCAACTGATGTATCCATGTCCCAGTTGTAAAGTAGGTTCTCCATGTCATACGAAGAATCAGTAGTTCCATTGGCGCTAAAGAAAACAACATCTCCTTCCATCGGAGAGAATGTACTTGGAGAAGCTCTTGGATCCGGATTGACATTTCGTATATCGATCGGAATTTCTATCATCGCCGTACTTCCATCATCATCCGTCACGTGAAACACAATCATTGTAGGAGCAGTAGTTGCATCTGGCCAGGATCTCTCCAGTATGTTGGACTCCAAATCGCAATCGTCGGATGATCCTCCGGAATCGTCAGAATCGGTCATTGGGTCCAAGTCGAAGCAATTTCTCAGCGATAGCATATCTCCTGACGTATCAATCGTGCCTACGGATATGGATACAGTAGAATCCTCAGCGGCGGGGAGCGGAGGGGCCAGGGGAGTTATCTGTGGGTCTATATTCTGAATCTCTATGGGTACAATCAGAGATTCAGTGCTAGCTCCATCATTATCCACGACTTGAAGGGTTGCAAGATGCAACCCAGATGTATGATATGTATGTTCAACAGTGCTTTTCCTGCCTTCATAGTTGATGGTAAGATCTGGATTATTTTCTGCATCGGGGTTCCAAATGTGAAATAGGGTACTCAGGTCATTCTGAGAATCATCTGCATATCCTTCAAAAATCAACAAATCTCCCTCATTGGCCATGTAGACGCCTCTACTATCTGGCACCATTCTATTTCCTCCCATCCATATCTCAGCACGAGGATTAGTGGGTGCAATATTCCTGACCTCTATTGTTTTGTTTGAGTACCCTATGTCATCATCATCGTCGACGGCCTCGACTCTGATGGTATAGTTGCCTTCAACTTCTGGAGTTACAGTACAATAGACTCCAACTTGGCCTTCGTCACAGGGGTATGTAGAGTCCCAAAGTATGTCCATTGGGGCCTGTGGAGTCAGAGTGTCAACATCACTACGCTCCTCGACATTGAATTGTAGAGGGGAGAGGACGTAGGTCCACTCATACTCGGAACCAATGGAGATTTCAGGAGGCCTGTTTAGAATCTCTATACTCTGGATAACAACTACCACATCGTTTTCATCATCCGTAACGGACAGTTGGACATCGTAAGTACCGTCATCATCCCATGTATGCTCGAAGACACAATCTCCCTCTGTATAGGAGACGGAGTTCCCCTCCGGCATTGAAATGGTAAACATACAAGACAGATCCCCTCCATCCTCATCATAAGAGACACTACCGTCTAATACCACTTCAGACTTAGTCAAGGACTGGACTGGCATATCCAGAGATACGGTTGGAAGCCTTCCGATAAACAAAGAAAATACCCCGTTGTTATTCGTCCTGTCTCCATCATCGGAAATCAACGCATCAGGATCCACTTGGAAAGAAAGAGTGATTTCTCCGATGGGATGGGAATTTCGTACAGTCCAATTCACCTCGACTATCGCCTGTTCCAAACTACCAAGAGATGGGACCTGAACAGTTTGAGTAGATCCATCAGGGGAAACAACATTCATTGTCGTCGAGGGAGAAGTCATCAGTCCCCTGTTCTGAATAGGGACATAGAATTTTAGAATATCTCCTGGAACTGCATTGAATCCTGTAGAGGAAGCCAGAGTAGTGGTGGACTGTCCTCTAGTCCTGTCAACCGTGACTCCTTCGGTCAGTGCGACCAAATCAATAGTACTGACATTTGGGTCAATTGTTATTGTTGAAGCGCCAACTATCTTCTGAGAGGGAATCCATGCAATTACACCATGACTCCCAGCTTCACTACCGCCGATGGAGTCATCGGCAGAATTACCCGTATTGAATGCAATATTGACAGAACCATTTGCCGAGGTCGTGACGGTCCTCACATCCTCCTCAATTCCATATCTGAACTCTAGCTCCTGCCCTGAAACAGGTTGTCCATTTTGAGTCACATTTGCCCATGCCGATGTATCGAAGTCCAAAGGAGAAAGGGGATATTCAAATTCAATCGAGATCTGCTTACTTCTTCCAGCCTGGTAAGTCTCCAGCTCATGGAATGCATTGATCCCGTCAATTATATCCGTGCTGGATGAAACATCCCCTCTAACTGCTGGACAGAACCACCTGTATCCGTCCGCTGAACCATTAGAATCGAAGGTCGTCACATTGTATGATTGCTGACAGGAGGCAAAAGAAGTACCTGGTGCACCCCTACTCATAACTTGCCAGCTTCTAGATTCAGCGGACTGACTATCATCAGGTATGTCTACGAAGTCACTAGAGCCCTGATAATCAGTCTCTTGGTAATAGCTAGATGACCAGTAGTCCCCGACAGTAAGGGGGAAGTCATATCCCTCGGTAGGAGGGGAGTATGTCTGAGTAATAGTCAATTCTGCTACATCGATATCTATCGTCCACCAGAAAATTCTGTATCCAAAGTCTATGTCTATTGTCGCTTCCTGCTCGATAACGGCCAAGTCGGATGCACGAACTAACTCCAGAGTCTGCATCTCTATGTCTAAATCACCAGTATTTCCATCTAGATCCACATTCTGGGCGTCATAGGTGCCGATAGATACCGCCTCATAAACCAGCGTTGAACGGTTATCAACGATCATTGTGTAGATATCCGTGACTGTCCTGTCTAGCGTACCCGACAAGAACTGTACGTTCGTAGATACGCCCGAAGAGCTAACGAATTCTCCAACATCAAGATAGCCGTCATATACCCACCTATCTCCAACCTGCCAAGTTGGAACATCTGTAATCGCAATGTTTCTACCTACCGATTCTAGCTTCAAACTGTCTTCATCCATACTCTCCATTTCATCGGAATAGAACATCAATACGCCTTGCGAAGAGAGAAGAATAACTACCATAAGTGCTGACGCGAGTGACTTACTCATACATCTCCTATGGAGATGCTACAAATCAATGTGACTGTAAGGACTCGATTACATAGCCCTGTAATCAGGAAGGTCTGCTAATTCATCCTGAATGAACTGAACAGCCTCTAGAATCTGATCCTTCGCCCTTGCTCCGGTTATGA
Organism: uncultured Candidatus Poseidoniales archaeon; assembly: GCA_964016345.1. Classification (GTDB taxonomy): domain Archaea; phylum Thermoplasmatota; class Poseidoniia; order Poseidoniales; family Thalassarchaeaceae; genus MGIIb-O5. The sequence goes on from CAXHFM010000013.1 coordinate 3,457, forward strand.
CCATCTTGCCACTTCCGAAAATCAGACAAACTACCTTGGGATAATCCAATCTGTAAATCAGACCTGGAAACTGCTCTGGCTCATACTCTACCTTGTCAAAAGGCAGATGGAAGGTTAGGTTGTTGAGATTCAGCCTTCTAGGGAGTGCCGCCAGAGGCTCTCCTTGCTTGATTCCCCTGATTCTCGAGTCCTCATTCTCAACCTCCTCGTCGGTAGCAGCTCTAATTCCGCCAGCATCATCGATGACCTTAGTGTTGATATCATCCATCTTAGCTACTCCCGTGTAGTCCTCGGGGAAGAAGAGAGAATAAGTCGCAACCATGTTTTGAACCTCAATATCCACATCGGCAACATCCCAAGTCGAAATTCCTGCGGCCCGAAGATCACCTATCATCCTCTCGATTCCCGTTTCGATGTTCTGCTGGTTCTTGCCGCCTGTGCATACTGCTCTGCCAGATCTAAACATGAGTATTGCCAGTTTTGGATCCACAACGCGATAAACAACTCCTGGGAATTGTTCAGGCTCATATTCACAATTCAACTGAATTGCTATATCTGGGAGATCAAGCTCCTCGGCAACCCTTGTCGACGCTACAACATTCACTACGGTTAGGCGTTCTTCATCGCTTAGCATGGGTTGCGCACTTATATTCTGTTTATAAAGGATATCAGTCAACATCAGTAAGAAATATGCCGCCTTCAATTTTCTTCCGCAATTATCCTAGCTCCGCCTGAACCAAACTTGGAGACCAGAGGCCTGCCTCCAGCAATTTCGATGGATTCAGCCACTCTCTTGGGATTTCTAGTGAGTGAAACCATACATCCGCCTCCACCAGCCCCTGTCAGTTTCGTCCCCAGAGAGTGCCTTTCCGTGGCTGAAATAAGATTCTCAAGCTCTGGGCTACTGACCCCAATTTTACGCAACCTCTCTTGGCACTCGTTCATAGCCTGACCGACTCCTTCCATGTTTCCCGATGAAAGTGCCCTAAGGCCAGAATGAGTGATCTGCCCAATAGCTTCTATTTCCTTCATCTTAATTGGATCCGACTTGAGCAATTCAGACACTCCCGCTACCATTTCTCCAGTAGGGGAGCCTATGCCAGTGAATCCTAATACTAGCCACACATCTTCTATCTCAGGGATGTCCACCCTGCTAATTGACCAATTTCTGCTACCCTCGGGAGTTTCTAGGGTCGCATCAAAGATATGATTAGTTCCGGCGAGGGAGGTTCCAGAAACCACCACGCATCCTCCTAGCGCACTTGTTGCAGTGTCAGTAGGGCTGGCCCTACCTTTCTGGGCATTGGCCTCGGCCGAATGCCCCATCCTAGCCAATGAAACCAAGTCAAGCGCAGATTCTGGGGCTACTAATTCCTGCAAGGCCGCACCCATTGCGTTGGACAGTGCCGCTGAGGAACCAAGTCCAGCGGCAGAGTACAGATCACTCTTGATGTCTATTTTTAGTGGGGGGCCAGAGTACTGAAAGACATCATTTAGGATGTGGGAGATATGAGGGTGCTTTGAGGATTCGAACGGCATTCCTTCCAAGCTCCATCTGTTTGACTCAGATATTGAAACCTCCACGCCAGCTTCTATTGAGATAGCAACAGCAGGTTGCCCATATACCACTGCATGCTCTCCAAACAAGATACACTTTCCCGGTGCGAACGCTCTTGCCATGTCTCTCGCCCGTAGTCAAGGGAAATGAGGATTGGGATACTCACCATGAATAAATGAAAAAACCCAATGCCTAATTTAATTAATATCTTGAAGGTATTCTTTGTTCGACTCTCTACTTATAATCAGTCTCTGTATCTGACTCGTTCCACCAAATATCTGGTAGATTTTAGCCCCCCTCATCCTTCTAGCGGCTGGAAATTCCTCCGAATAGCCATACCCGCCAAAAATCTGAACGGCATCCGTGGTTACCTCCATTCCTATGTCGGCGGCGAACCTCTTTGCATGGGCGGATTCAAGTGTGGCTCTCCCTCCAGTGTCCAACTTCGTCGCGGCTTTGTGAGCAAGTAGTCGCGCACACTCTATTTTGGTACTCATATCGGCAAGCATGAAAGCTATGGATTGGTGTTCAAAAATGGATTTACCAAAAGTCTCTCTCTCGTTTGCATAACGCCACGCTTCCTCCATGGCCCCTCTAGCGTTCCCAAGGGCGTGTGCGGCCAACATGGGTCTAGACCGGTCAAAGGAAATCATAGCTTGCAACCACCCATCCCCTTCTTTTCCGATAATATTCTTCTTTGGAATTCTGACATCTCTGAATACAACTCCTCTGGTATCAGATGAGCGTTGCCCCATCTTCTCCTCCTTCTTACCGACCTCCACTCCCTCCATGGTAGATTCGACGATGAACCCACTCAAGGAATCGTGACTTCTGTCCTTTCCAGTTCTGGCAAGAACATAGAACCAATCGGCGTAACCTGCACCACCGATCCACATTTTTGAACCGTTTAGTATGTAATGATCTCCATCCAGGACAGCTGTAGTTTCTATCGATTTTACATCCGATCCACAACCCGGTTCAGTCACGCAATACGCAGAAATTTTTCCCTGACAAACCCTGCCGAGATACTCTTTCTTTTGTTCTTCGCTACCTCCATGGATTAAGGGGTGACATGCTAGCATAGTAACACCGGTAATAGTAGCGAAACCGGGATCTCCTCTCCCCAGCTCTTCATTGATTATCGTCTCGTCTAGGAAGCTCAATCCTAAGCCTCCATAATCTGCCGGTATAGTACAGTTCAACAAACCCAAACTACGCGCCTCATTGATTGCCGCTTCGGGGAAGATCCCTTCTCTGTCCCATTTTTCGGCATACGGAATAAGCTCCTCGTTAGCGAATTCCCTAGCTAATTCCTTCATCATTTCTTGGTCCTCGCTCAGCTCGAACTCTACCATGAAACTCTACTATCGGACAAGCTATTAATTAATACTCTCCGAATCTCACGATGGATGCTCTCTCAGCTTTTGTCCCAAGGCAATGTTACTGCTCGCTGAGAAACAGCTATGGGGTTTGATTCAAGGGTTCATACCTCTGCGCCTACAATGTCCAGAGGTGTGTGCCTGGGCGTGTGATTTGTTATGGACCATCCACTTTTGCAGTCCTATGGGCCGTTCGAAGGATGGCATATATTGCTGTCAATCGGAGTTATCTCAATAGGCTTCTTCACCTATCAGGTCCAGAAGGCCACTAGGCTTGTTATGCTAGGTTCTTCCGACAGCAGGTTCGATTCTTGGAGTACCAGAATCAGGGAATTCATCTCGGGCTGGTTATTCCAAAAGAAAGTCCTCAGAGATAAAGTTGCAGGAATTATGCATGTTCTGATGTTTTGGGGTTTCCTAATGCTATCAACGGATATGTTTGATCTGGCAACTGCCAATGCATTCTCTGAGAAGGTACTCCCAGGGATATTAGTTGGGCCTTGGAACGGTATGGTGGAGTTAGGATACTTCATGGCTCTAGTCGGTTGTGTCAGCGCCCTAACTCGTAGGGTAGTATTCACTCCTGAAAAGTTGAAGGGAAAGTCCCAGCTTGAGGGCAACGCCATACTATTGCTCATTTTTACTATTACTACCACTTCTTTCATGGTTGAGTCGGCAGAGTCGCCCAGCTCTTTCTGGGAACCACTCGGGTACTGGTTCTCGGAACAAGGACTTTCAGAGCAAACTGTGATCCTGTCATATTGGGCTCACATGCTGGCAATCTCTGTTTTCCTCTTCCTGATTCCTTTATCTAAGCACATGCACTTAGTCATGGCTGTTCCAAATGTATTCTTCCATGATGCTGGCCCAATAGCCCGGATGAGGCCATTAGCAACTGGAGATGACGGTAAGGCAGTTCCTCTGGAAGAATTGGATATTGAATCGTTCGGCGTCAGCACCTACAATCAATACTCTTGGAGGCAACTTATAGATGGTTGGTCATGCACATCTTGTGCAAGATGCCAGGACGTCTGCCCTGCCTATGCTTCAGGCAAGGGATTGAACCCAATGCAAGTCATCCATGATGTAAGGAACTATGCAAATGACCACGCTCCGATCCTTTTAGCCGGGGGCCAACCCGGTGAAACGATACTGGAGAGGATTACAGAGGAGGCAGTTTGGGCATGTACTACATGCAACGCTTGCGTTGATGTCTGTCCACTGTATATTGAGCATGTTCCAAAGCTAACCGATCTAAGGAGAAACGCAATGATGGAGACTATGGAGTATCCAGAGGTGCTCAATACTGCAATGGGAAATATAGAATCAGCATCTAATCCATATGGATTTGGGGCACATGAGAGGGCAGATTGGGCTTCAGATCTGGGGGTAAAGGTAGGAGAGCCAGCTGAATATATTTACTTCGTAGGATGTGCTGCTAGTTTCGATGAAAGGAACCAGAAGGTGGCAAGATCCACAATCTCTCTACTCAAGGAGGCTGGTTTAGACGTAGGAATCTTGGGAATGCAAGAAGGATGCTCCGGAGACCCTGCAAGGAGGGCAGGAAACGAATATCTTTTCCAGATGCTAGCCGAGACAAATATGTCTACATTCCAAGAGCTTGGAGTCAAGAGGATTGTCGCATCCTGTCCTCATTGTTTCCACACGCTAGGGAAGGAATACGGAGATTTTGGAGGCGAAGACTTGGAGGTATTCCACCATTCTGAGATTATCGCCAAGCTTCAACAAGAAGGAAAACTTCCAGAGGCAGAAAAGAATGGGCGCAGTATCACATTCCATGATCCCTGTTACCTAGGAAGGATTGGGGATATCGTGGACGCCCCTCGATCGGTAATAGGTGGCGTTGACGCTGAGCCTGAGAGGCACGGCAAGGACTCATTCTGCTGCGGTGCAGGCGGTGCTCAGATGTGGATGGAAGAAGATGCCGATAAGAGGGTCAACGAGATTAGGGCGGCAGAACTCGCTGAGACAGGATGTGACACTGTTGCAGTCGGTTGCCCCTTCTGTTCGGTCATGGTCAAGGATGGTTTGGATGCAGTAGGTTCTGATATGGAAGTTCTAGATGTTGCAGAGCTACTATGGGAGCAGATCGTCGCACGCGATCTAGAGATACATGATAAGTCGAAAAATAGGACGGGAAAGGCAAGAATATGGGACTCATCAATGTCCGAACTGGTATGATTGATGAATTTTTATTCTGCTTCGTCTACAGTGAGTGTCATAAGCAATACCGTCTAGCATTAGATATATGGATGACGCGTTCTCTTTCCTTGGAAGATCTGTACCCGATTTAGCTAAAATAATTGGCTCTATACTGACAATCTTTGGTGTAGCTACATACATCATATCTGACCAATCTTCAATTACCGCACTGATCCCTTCATTTATGGGCGCTCCCTTATTGGTTCTTGGAATACTGTCTGAAAGGATGCCTGAAATGCGCCATCACCTCATGCATCTATCAATGGTTCTGGCACTGTTTATGGTAATCGCGCCAATTGCAATGTTTGCAATGATGGGAATTCCTGATTCCAGCCTAACTATGGCATCACTAATGGTCCTCCTACTTATGGGCTCTATATTCATGGTAGCTGGGATCAAATCATTCAGGCATGCCCGTATACTCAGAGAATCTTCAGGTGTTTGATTGCGTCCAGTCATTGGAATAACATGCTTCATGCGAGACACAGTTTATGGAAACTGGAGCAGGCATGCAGCAATTCTTCCTTCAGCTTATGTTTCAGCAGTAGAGAGGGCAGGAGGAATTCCTATGATAATCCCTCCAGCTGGGGATATGACAGTCTTATTGGGGGCTATTGACGGCCTCATTATCTCTGGAGGCCCCGATGTTTCTCCTGAGCAGTACGGCCAAGAACCAGGGTCAATGACTGTAGAGTTTTACCCCAATCAAGACGAAACCGAGATTGGCCTGATTTCCGAAGCATTGGAAAGAGATTTGCCCTTACTGGGGGTCTGCAGAGGAATGCAGATTCTTAGCGTAGCTCATGGCGGGTCTCTTCACCAGCACCTGGATAATACGCCCGGCCACGAGGGTCACGGAGGCTATGACGGGACCTCGACAGAACACTCTGTAATCGTCGAAGAGAACTCCTTACTTTGCAGTTTGATGGGCACGTCCTTCTCAGTTAACTCAACACATCACCAAGGGGTGTCGGATCCCGGGTCACTCTCAATATCAGCAGTAGCTGGGCACGATGGTTTGATTGAAGCAGTCGAGAGAAGGGATAAGAAATTCTGCTTAGGAGTTCAATGGCATCCCGAGCGTTATGGGCATGACTTACTCTTCCTTGCACTCGTAGAAGCTGCGAGAAGTTGATGATGGCAAGCCCTCTAGAAGGCACCATGACGCTCAGGGTTTACGACACGCGATCCCGTTCAAAGCGTGTTTTCAAGCCCCTAGTCGAGGGCCAAGTAGGAATATATGCGTGTGGCATAACCCCCTATTCACCTAGCCACATAGGGCATGCTAGGCAGGCCATAGCATTCGATATAATTGTTAGATGGCTCCGAAAGAGTGGATTCAAAGTCAATTACATCTCAAATTTCACAGATATCGATGACAAGATAATCTCTGTTTCTCTTGAGGAGGGCGTTAACTTTCTTGAAGTGGCCAACAGGAATATAGATGATTATTTTACGGTAATGGATGCTCTAAATGTGTTAAGGGCCGACGCATATCCTAGAGTTACTGAAACCATTCCAGAAATAATCGAGATGATTCAAGATTTGGTTGATAAGAAACACGCTTATGAGGCAGAGGATGGCGTTTATTTCGAGATAGACACAGCTCCGGAAAAATACGGCCAGTTAACCGGACAGACATTGGACATGGTTAGGAAAGGAGCCGGGGGGAGGGTCGACAATACCGGTTCGGGAAAGAGGGACCATAGAGACTTCGCACTTTGGAAATTAGCTAAGGAAGGAGAGCCCAATTGGGAGAGTCCGTGGGGAAATGGAAGACCAGGATGGCATATTGAATGTTCAGCAATGTCACTTAAGCACTTAGGGGAGAAATTCGATATCCATGGAGGGGGGTCAGATCTGGTTTTCCCTCATCACGAGGCAGAGATTTTCCAGTCTGAGTGTTGTTTGGGTCATGATCCAGTAGTCCAGTATTGGCTACATAATGGGATGATAAATATCGATGGAGAGAAGATGAGTAAGTCTGTTGGTAATTTCTGGACAGTCAGTGACGCATTAGAGAAAATCGAACCTCTTGTACTGAGATATGCTCTGATTAATGCGCCATACAGACAGCCTGTAGATTTCAATTCCGTCATGATCGATGACTCAATCTCTCATCATGGTAGGTTGCTAAGCTCGTATTCGGAAGCCCTATACTTCTCTGAATTAATCAGGAATGACTACTCAGGAATCGAACATCTCGACGAAGCCACTAGTAGAATCAGGGCCGGTATGGATGACGACTTCAATACCCGTATTGCTCTGGTAGAGATTCAGTCTGTAGTGAAATCACTCACATCGTTAATTGACTCAGACGAGAAAGATCCTCATCTGATGTCAGCCTATGTTCAGTGGCTAGAGGAATTTGCGGGTGAAGTTCTGGGAATTCTGCCAACTCCAAGCGTAGCGATTTCTTTACGCGAGGAAAAAATCTCGAGGAGATCCAAAATATCTGCGAGAGTAGAATCATTACTAGAGATGAGGGAATCTGCGAGGGCTTCAAAAAATTGGCTGGAGTCAGATAGGATAAGGGATGAGCTTACCGAAATTGGAGTAATAGTTGAGGATGGCCCAGAGGGCACGAAGTGGAGAATGAGCTAGTTCAATTCCGCCATTATACAGGAGCATAAAGGGCGAAGTGGGAAATAGCACTATTTCTGCCCAGGTACATGTCTAACATTAGGGGAACTTGTGTCGCACTCGTTGCTATCATGTTCTCCTCCGTGTCCCTTTCTGGTTGTATTCAAGATGTGCTAATAGAAGATTTGACTGATCCCTATCCAGAATGGTATGACGAAATGGAGTTTGTCGATGATCCAATGAGTTACATGGACTCATGTTCCAGTACTCCTTGCGTGAGGAATTTCACAATAGGAGAACCGTTCTCAGATGAGATCTGGGACGAGACTGGTAACAAATGGGCTGTTTTTGGGAATGTTGAGGGAGGCAATTGCTGTGAGCACTACCTCGCTGCTACAAAGGAGGGTTGGATAATGAATTTTGGAGGGGAGTATCCCACTTGGTCCGAAGATAGGGGGCATACATGGCAAGAGTATCAACCCTCGATATTCTCTCAGCTGGGGTGCATGGAACCCAAGCCAACAGTACCTGGACAGGAGGGGCTTGGAGAGGGAAGTATAGTTCAGGCGACCAACGGGGATATTATTTCCATGGGGTGGTTCCCATATCCAAGTGCGAGTGGCGCCGATCAATTCTATGCGTTTTTCTATGACGCCGAAGACGAAGATTGGAGTTGGTGTTTCAATAGAACTCCAGAGCCTTTCTATGATCGTTCTTGGCAAGTCGAGGTAATAGGCCCGATTAACGGCGGACTCTACGGCAATGGGCCGTGGGCAAGTCTTGTAATTTCCAACTTCTGGCACCAAGTGCAGAATGTTGGAGGTCAAATTTCTACTGATGGATTAAATTACGAATATTTTGGCTTCCCAGATAGAGATAGTGATTTGGATATAATGGAAGTAGACCTGGATCCTTCTGAGCTGGGCACCGAGTGGGATTTCACTAAGCCCCATAAAGAAATGAGGGCTTTCCCGGTCCCCTCAGGAGGTCTGTATTTCCCAGACTACTTCATTGATGGCAGGGATGCGTTTCTTGATACTTCGCTCAATTGGTGGACAGGGGTTACTTTAGGTGGGAATTCTCTACCATCTCAGTATTGTGCATTTGACTCATCAACAGCTCTACATTGCGTCACTACGAGTAATTCTAACCTCACCCATATGCTCTCTTGGGATGGGGGGGAGACATGGGAGAACCAATCCTATGATCTCTCAATAGAGGCCATAGGATTGGAAGAGTGGGAATTTCACTCCAACGGGGTGCACGACTTATTCGTTCTCAATGTAAGGTATCAGAGCTCCTCTGGGCCCGATGTCGATATCGCCTGGCATGTTAGGGACTTCTCCGAGAGTATGGTTCCAGACTCAAGGACCTATATCGGGCAAGGCGATCTTGACTCGACATCAGGAGCAGGAAATGACATCAGATTTGACTTCGCTAGCATGGGGATCCTTCCAGATGGTGGCTCATTCATAGCGTATCAGGATTCTACCGACCCTGATCCGTTGTTCTCTGTGGAGTTATTACTGCCATCAGGATACATATCAAAATCCTAAACACCATAGAGGAAGAAGGATGATTTCAATCGACCGATGTAGAATACACTAGCATCAAGTCTTCTCGACACGGACCGATATTTTCACTCCATCTACTTCGAACTCTATGGTGTTATCATTAGCCACCCCTTCGTTCAGACATGCTTTCTCTGAGCGAGTCTCAGATACTACTCGCTCCCAGTCTCTATCGGATAATTTACCGTCCTCGATCCAAACGCTGAGATTTATCGTCGCCTCAATTTCTAGGTCCAAATCCTTCCTTTTAGCCTGAATTCTTCTAATTATATCTCTGGAAAGGCCTTTGGAAAGGAGATCTTCATCTACTTCCATATCCAGGACTAGAGAGACATCACCATAATCTCCAGAGAGCGTCTCGGCAGCAAAACCTTCCCTTTCAACTCTCTTTATGTCAATATCACTGATATTGATCTCATACCCTCCGACAGCAGCAATTCCAGCCTCAATCTCAAGTAGTAATGACTCAGGATCAATCATTTGTAACTCAGAGAGAACTTTCGGGAGGTCAGCTCTACACTTAGCTCCAAGAGCCTTCCTATTAGGCACAATTTCGATCTTTTGGAAAGTATCCAAGTCGTCTATGACGCTGATTTCCTCAACATTAAGCTCCTCCGAGAGAATTTCATGGAAGCTCGAGAGGTCAGGACCGCCTACTATCCATCCTGATCTACACGGAAGCCTCTGCCTCCTCCCAGCATCTACCCTAACTCTCCTGCCCGCTTCAGCAATTGACCTAACCAACTCCATCTCCATTTCTACCAAGGGATCAACGGGAGGAAGGGCACTCTCGATAATATCAGAACCAACAGGCCAATCCGCCAAGTGAACAGAAGTCCCATTCAGCCCCCTGTGTATCGCGTCAGATACGAAAGGAGAAACAGGGGCCATAAGCCTACAAACTATCAGGAGAACTTCATGGAGTGTGTTCTGACAAGAGTGCTTGTCCATACTATCCACTTCATTCCATAGCCTCCTTCGTGACCTTCTAACATACCAGTTTGAAAGATCATTAACTACGAATGCCTCTAAATCCCTTCCAGCTTTATGAAAGTCCCATCGAACGAATCTTTCATGATATCCCTGTGCCATCGATGAAGCCTTCGATAAAATCCATCTGTCAAGATGGCTTCTCTCTTCTAGTGGGACAAATGTGTCCTCATTACCAGGATCAAATCCATCGAGCGAGGCGTAATCGGCATGGAACTTGTATACATTCCACAATGTCAAAAACATCTTCGCATAAGACTCCCTCACTCCATTCGGATCGAAGTTCGTAGGCGACCAAGGGGCACTCTGAGTTGTCATATACCATCTGATTGAATCAGCGCCTTCCTTGTTGAAGTGGTCCCAGGGATTCACGACATTTCCCTTCGACTTACTCATTTTCTTTCCGTCCTTATCGAGAATGTGGCCAAGAGATAGGCATCTACGATAGGAGATGCTATCGAAAACTGTAGTGGAAACCGCCATCAAGGAATAGAACCAACCTCTGGTCTGATCTACTGCTTCACAGATGTAATCGACTGGGAACGAGGCATCAAACTTGTCCTTATTTTCGAAGGGGTAGTGCCACTGAGCGAATGACGCACAACCAGAGTCAAACCAGCAATCCATTACATAGGGTTCCCTAATCATCTCACCATCGCATTCCACTTCCGGGCAAGAGAGGGTAATCTCGTCAACATACGGCCTGTGCAGTTCTGGTGGCATTTCCGAGGATTCAGTCTTCATTTCCGAGAGCTCTTCTATACTTCCAACACAATGTTCGCTCCCGCATTCCCTGCAAATCCATACTGGCAGAGGGGTGCCCCAGTATCTTTCTCTGCTGATTGCCCAGTCCTTGATATTGGATAGCCATTCCCCCATTCTTTTGGATCCAGTCCACTCAGGTGCCCATTCGACTTCTGAGTTGTACTGTAGTATCTTTTCTTTCACTGCAGTCATCCTAACGAACCAGCTGTCCATTGCATAGTACAGCAATGGATGATCAGTCCTCCAACAGTGAGGATAATCGTGAGTATACGAGTGCTCTCTGTAAAGGAGCCCTTCCTTCTCTAGTAGATCAATGATAATATCATCGCAGTCTTTGACATATTTCCCATCAATATCATTGTGGGTTCCTTGGATAAATTTGCCGTCCATCCCCACTGTATGTTGAGCTGGAAATCCGACTTCCATGCCAAGACTGTAGTCGTCCTCACCATACATGACCGCGGTGTGCACAACCCCGGTTCCATCAGTGGTAGTGACAAAGTCCGCCCCAACAATGGTCCATGCTGATGAACTCCCCTCTCCCTCAATAGCACCAGGGAAAAGTGGTTTGTATGATTTTCCAATTATTTCTGAACCGGGAAACTCGTCTAATACCTCCATGTGATTTCTCAATACATTGCCAATTAGGTCCTTGGCCAGAATAAACTCTTCACCGATCTCTGCCCCTCCTCTGCCTTCCCAGGAATCAGATGGTCCAGAGATTATCTTCACTCTGCAGTAGGTTAGATCTGGACCAACTGCAAGACCTACGTTGCCCGGAAGTGTCCAAGGAGTAGTAGTCCAAGCCAACACAGAAGCTTCATCCCCTAGAAGCTTGAATTTCACGAATACTGCAGGCTCGGTAACCTCTTTGTAACCTAAGGAAACCTCGTGGCTAGAGTAGCTAGTTCCGGTTTGAGGGCAATATGGTAGAACCTTATGGCCTCTAAATAGAAGGCCCTTATCGAACATCTGCTTCAATGACCACCATGCAGACTCTATGTATTGGTCATGCAGAGTTACATAGGGGTCATCGAGGTCGACCCAGAAACCCATTCTCTCTGTCATTTCTCTCCAAGTCTCTTCGTAAGTCCACACGCTCTCCTTACATTTCTCGTTGAATTCTTTCATGCCGTAAGCTTCAATCTCTTCGTTGGACATTAGGTTTAGTTGCTTCTGCACCTCAATCTCTACCGGTAGGCCGTGAGTGTCCCATCCTGCCTTTCTTTCAACCACATGCCCCTGCATTGTCTTCCATCTGCAAACCATGTCCTTGAACAGCCTAGATATTACATGATGGATTCCCGGTTTCCCATTGGCAGTGGGTGGCCCTTCAAGAAATGTGAAAGCGGATCCATGCCCTCTCCTTGACTCAATGGATTTGGCAAAAGTTCCCTCGACTCTCCAAGTATCCATTAAGGAGCTCTCCAGCCCAACTGGATCAAACTCACCCGCAGGCTCGGGCACTACCATGATGTCGGGAGTAAAGGCATCGTATTGAATATGACTCGTTATCAGATTTGGACATATCTCACTAGTAGAGTTCAATAATGTCTACGGCAACGCCACAATATGACAGAGACGCTGACAGTCAACGTCGGAGGTATGACCTGTGACGGTTGTTCGTCAAATGTGTCTTCAGCTCTAAATTCACTAGCTTCAGTTTCATCTGCAGATGTATCTCATGTAACTGGGACTGCTGTCATTACTCACTCGGGAACTACCTTCGAGGAAATCAAACTCGCAATTCAGAAGTCCGGATATCTTGTGGACGGAGAGTCAGAACCATTCAACTGGACCGACGGCCCTGTGTGGAGGCAGTCCGCCCATAACACGAAATGGTGTTTGGTCGGCTGCAGTATAGGAGACTTCGGAACCATCGCCGCATTCCAATTTATTCCGTATTTCTATGATCTCGGATGGTCTACAATGTCGATTATGCTACTTGCGATGTTCAATGGAATCATGACCTCTATCGCTCTTGAGACATTCATCCTATCCGCACAGATGGCATTGAACGAAGCGTTCAGAGTCGCTATTGGAATGTCTCTAATTTCGATGATTTCAATGGAAGCGGCAATGAATATTGTTGATGTCGTTCTGACCGGAGGGGCCAAGCTGACTTTGTGGGTCATAATTCCGATGTTGGTCGCAGGATTCCTGACGCCATGGCCCTACAACTACTGGAGACTCAAGAAATACGGAGTAGCTTGCCATTAGGTGATGTATCATGCAGGACTGGGAAAGACTGGGTGAACAGATCACTGAATGGATATTGGACTATGCTAAAAGCAACGGGGTAACATCCCTAGTAGTGGGAGTTTCTGGGGGGATAGATTCAGCTGTAACCTCTACCCTTTGCGCTAAAACTGGACTCAATACAGTTGCCCTAAACATGCCTATCCATCAAATAGAGGATCAATTTGACCTCTCAAATCAGCATTTGTCATGGCTGACAGAAAATTGGGATAATGTAAGATCCGAGACTATCGATTTGTCTGAAACATTTGACTCATTTAGTACTGCCTTTGGGGCCAACTTCACAAATCATAGTATGGCAAATTCAAGGGCCAGACTTAGAATGGCCGCCTTGTATAATTTCGCTGGTATTGAAACCATCAATGGTATTGTTGTGGGTACGGGAAACAAGGTCGAAGATTTTGGAGTCGGATTCTACACCAAGTATGGCGATGGAGGAGTAGATATCTCTCCAATTGCTGATCTCTACAAGTCAGAAGTCTACGCACTCGCCGGCGCTTTAGGAGTCATCCAAGAAATTCAAGATGCCGCACCAACCGATGGACTCTGGGCAGATGGAAGGACCGATGAGGAACAGATAGGGGCTACCTATGAGGAACTAGAGTGGGCTATGAGGGAGATTGAGGTCCCCTCAGGAGAGGAGCTCAGTGAAAGGCAGAGACAGGTAATGGCAAGATACATCGAACTCAATAAGGCTAATTCGCATAAGATGAAGCCTATTCCAGTGTTCAAGAGAAGTGACCGCTGACTTCAATTATGGGCCACACCCCGGTTATTTCATGGACGAACTCTCACAAACCCAAACCAGCTATGCCGATAGTGGCCAGATGATGGCCGTCGAGTTCGATAGGAAGATCATCATTTACTGGTGGATGTCTGCAAACATGGGACTTCTGTTTTCGGTGGTCGGAATCATACTAATGCCGATCTGGATTCCGTTCGGGTGGCTTGTTCACCAGAAGCAGTACGAACATATGAGCGGGGCCCTCACAGAACGCTCGCTCAACATGCGCATGGGGTGGATGTTCAAGAAGCAGCAGAATATCGCCTTGGACAAGCTAACCGATGTCTCAATTCATGAGGGTCCCATTCTCAGTGCCTTCGGGGTCGTTAGGATGCAGTTCGAGACTGCTGGCGCGGCCCCATTCATACTGACTGGGGTGAAGAATGCCAACGAGTTCCGTGATCTCGTCTTGAGACAGAGGGACTCTCTGGTAACCGGACCAGCTCAACAATCTACACAAACAACCGAATCCAGTGATGTTCTAATTGAAATTAGGGATATTCTGACGAAGATTGAGTCCAAGCTATCAGAAGAATAAGTCATATTCCTGAGGAGATCTTCATCCTTTGGTACCATGGCCAAACCGTGGAGTGGCTCTCAACGATATCAAAGCCATACAAACCCTCCATTGACCTCAATATCCCATAGTTTGCAAAGTCAGCTCCATTGGGTTTTTTCCCACCGAAATAATCGCTCTTGATCCCACTAGACATGTGATCTAGTTGAAACTCTAGGTTTTCTCGAGGAGGTAGTTCGAACATCTTCGCTCTTGACTTTCCCACCATCCTCATAATGATTCCACCTAACCATTTATTCACCAACCTAGCTCCAAATGAGAAGTTATCAATCCTTGTGACATAGTCTAAGGCTTGTACGGAGGTTCTGTATGACTTGTATATCACAGCAACAATCGACTTTCCGAGAATTAGATTGGAGAAGTCCATCCATTCGTCCTGTTCAGGATCTTCTCCATCCCGTGGGAAACTACTGGAATCCTTGCTGTCAATGTAGTGTAAGATGTAGTTGGAATCGTTAACTTGAGTTCCATCGATATCTACAAAAACAGGTACAGCGCTCCATTCCGACCATTTCAACTGTGTCTTGAAAGTAGGATCCACTTCTACTTTAGAGTACTCTATGCCCCTGCTACCGAGCAATGCTTTGACCTTGAAGCAGAACGGACAGGTCTCAAAGCAGTACATCGTAGGAAGGCCGTTTACGACCCTTTCTGGGACTAATGTATCTTGAACACCCGAAGTAGCTGAAACCTCATCCTCTCTATTCGCCATGTAATTTGCACCGCCGTTAAGTTTGTAGATTATTCGTCTAACTCCAAGGATGACCGGAGGGTACTCTCGAAGGCGCTTACAGACTTGTTGCACACTTCCAGACTCTCCGCGTCTACAAGTATCCTCATTTCACCCGATTTCTCGCCGACTACACAAGGAGTTCTACCGTCAGTGAAATCAGCAAGCTCAGGGCTTTGTTCATTCAGATGCAGGAGCTCAAAATCTACATCCATGCCATCAGTGAAATCTTTCCAATCTCTCTTCATTGAGATTCCTCTGTGTGTGATGTCGCAGAGTGAACAATGCGCTGTTCCAGTAATCTTTCCCCACACATATGAAAGCTCTCCAATGATTCCCCCATCTGCATGATAAATTCCGTAAATCCTCTCAATACTCATTTTCACACTACCTGGATCGTTATGTTATTGTGTCACACGTAGAAGTAACTGCAAACATCAGTGCTTGTGCACCAGTTAAACCCAAAATGGGACAGTTCATAAAATGGAGTTCTTCACCATAGCGGAAATATCATCATTTCGGAATTAATTTTCTCATCTACACCTAATCTTGAAGGTGCTTCCATCGTGTGGGGAGGTGTGGACGTTCCTCCAGAATTGGACTCTATGCTCAGTGGCAAACACGGTCCCACAAAGCAGAAAGCAGCTAGGTTGGTTGTTGATTTGGCTTCCACTGCGGGAGCCAGTGAATTCGTTAGGGCCAGTAATGCACATGTCTCTGGAGTCAGCGTGATCACCGGTGGACACGGACTAAGGAGGTTTTTAGCGGATTTATCCGGTGATCCTTTAGGAAAGGTAATTATTCCAACAACCTTGAATTCTGCAGGTTGTGATCATGAGAAGATGGATGAGATGGGTATAGACTATCCAGATTTTCTCGAGCAACAATTTGAGATCGTGCACTCATATTCAGAACTTGGTATAGAGGCTACTCTCTCATGCACACCCTATGACAGGGGAATAGAAGCTGTCTCTTATACACATCTCCGAGCCCACGAGACTTACGTGC
>CAXHFM010000014.1:0-19798 GCA_964016345.1 uncultured Candidatus Poseidoniales archaeon
CTATCCTCAGTGTATCGAATTGGGGGATTCATCAGAGCCCGAACTCCCAGCTCTTTAACATCATCTTGATCGAAAGTAAGGTGTTGAGCACACACTTCGGTGGTAATCAGGTCCCCTTTATTCAAGGATAGCCAATCAGCTTCAGCACCACTGGTTAGGTGAACTATGTGGAGCCTATGGGCGTGGTCCTTAGCGAGTGCAGAGGCCCTCTTTGTTGCTATAAGCGCACATTCAACGTCTCTGCACTCAGCGTGGGCCGCAATGTCTTTTCTATGGGAGAATTGAGGAATTCTGGATTGGAGTCTGTTTTCATCTTCAGCATGAGTAGCAATCACTCCTCCGGTATTTGCGAAAATATCCTCTAGATGATGTTGCTCATGAACCAATAAATCTCCAGTACTGCTCCCCATGAAAATCTTGATGCCACAAACTCCTTCCATTCCTTCCACACTTTGCAAATCAGCGATATTGTTCGAAGTCGCCCCAATGAAGAAGCCATGATGAGTCACAGCTTTCTTCGAAGCCAAGGACAGCTTCTCTTCCAATACAGTTCGATTGATAGCATTTGGAAGTGTATTGGGCATATCAAGAAATGAGGTTATGCCCCCTGAAGCTGCCGCCCTACTTCCACTTTCCAAATCCTCTTTTTCGGGATTCCCAGGATCCCTGAAGTGGACATGGGGATCAATAGCTCCAGGGAGTAGATGCAATCCATTTCCATCAATAACTATCTCTCCAATGACAGGATCAATGACTCCATTGGGAGTAATAGTTGTGATTATCCCATCGACAACACGCAAATCTCCCTGAACAATTCCATGGGGGAGGGCCATCATCGCATTTTGTATCAGAAGGCTCCCGCTCATCACGCCACCATCTAATCGTAGAGACGCTACCTCATCACCATTGCCATGATAAAATATCAGAGCATGAGGTTGTGTTCATATATTCCCAATGCGCCGGAATAGCAACGGGTTGGAGTAGTCAGGTTATCTCGTCGGGCTCATAACCCGGAGATCGGTGGTTCAAATCCACCACCCGTTACCAGAAAACTAAATTTAAACTGAAAGTGAAAAAACGTTATACTGCAAGCTAATCAGTAGTGAAAATCACTTTCAAATAGCAAACACACCCCATCGTTTGTTCATATACTTCCGACTATCGGTCAATATCATACAAGGTGAGACGATGGATGAAAAAACAGCAAGTGAAAAGGTCGAAGTAGAGGAACTGGTAATCGATGTGGATGAGCCACAGGCTACTATAGAAGATCTCCCGGGCGTGGGTCCGGCTACAGCTGAAAAGCTTAGAGACGCTGGATTCGATGACTTACTCGCAATAGCTGTAATGAGTCCCTCTGAACTTGGTGAACAGGCCGAGCTAGGAGAAGCGGTTTCAGCGAAAATAATTGCCGGAGCAAAGAAACTTGCGAACATTGGAGGATTCATCAGTGGGGTTGCTTTGTTAGACAAGAGAAGCAAGGTCATGAAGCTCACTTCCTCAACTTCTGCTCTAGATGAGCTTCTAGGAGGAGGATTCGAAACGCAGTCAATAGTCGAAGTATATGGTGAGTTTGGCAGTGGTAAGACCCAGGTCGGCCACCAGCTAGCTGTTAATTGCGTCCTTCCAACAGAACAAGGAGGATTCGGTGGAGAGGTTTTCTACATTGACACTGAGGATACTTTCAGACCAGAAAGGATTACCCAGATGGCGGAAGGAATGGGACTAGACCCTTCAGAGGTATTAGAGAGGATACACGTAGCCAGGGCATACAACTCAGCGCACCAAATGCTTCTAGTAGACGAAATACAGAGAATGGGAAGAAGCATAGATGTCAGACTTATCATCGTAGACTCGCTCACAAGCCACTTCAGAGCTGAGTATCTTGGTAGAGGAATGCTTGCCGCCAGACAGCAAAAGCTCAATCGCCATCTCAAGGATCTGAAAAAGCTAGCTGACGTTAACAATGCTCTAGTTTTAGTCACCAATCAAGTACACTCCAAGCCAGATGCCATGTGGGGAGATCCTACCAAGCCAATAGGTGGCCATATAGTGGGCCACGCTAGTACATTCCGCCTGTACCTTAGGAAGTCCAAGGGGGGCCGTAGAATTGCTCGCCTGGTAGACAGTCCTAACCTGCCTGATGGGGAGGCGGTCTTCAACGTGACAAGCGAGGGTCTGCGGGATTGATCACCCGCGGACCCCGTGTCCGAATTAGCTCAACTCAGACATAGCAGTTCTGACTTCTTGAATCAATGAGCTCAAATGTTGCTCTCCAAATCCTAATTCAATATCGGCTGCAGTGAATAGCTCTGGAAGAGTTTTGGTATTCCCAAGTCTCATTGCTTTTGAGTAATCAGCAAGCGCTTTTTCCCGATCTTTCCTTTGGGTCCTCCATAGTTGTAAAGCACCTAGCTGAGCAATTCCGTACTCAACATAGTAGAATGGTACTCCGAATAGATGTCCTTGCTGTTGCCATGAGACATCTCTGAACCTCGAGTACTCATCCCATTCCATTTTCGAGCCAAACCTATCTCTAATTGAGTTCCAGACACTTGCTCTCTCCTCCCTAGTATGTTCAGGATTTGAGTAAATCCAATGTTGGAATGAGTCGATTGTCGCTATCCATGGGAGAAGAAATATCACCCCTTCCAAATGACCAATTCTGGCTCTATCTGCATCCTCTTTATCATAGAACTCCCCCCACTGATCCTGCGTCATCAGTTCCATGGACATCGAAGCCACTTCAGCGAATTCTATCGGATAACCCCTCTCCCCTATTAACTCAAGATGACTACAATATATTGAGTGAAAAGCATGACCAGCCTCGTGAATCATCGTTTCTAGATCTCCTTGTAAGCCGGCAGCATTCATGAAAATAAATGGTACCCTACTCTTCTGTAGATAGTACTGATAACCCCCAGGAGCCTTCCCTTTGCGTGTATCCAGATCTAGCGTGTCCATGTCCACAAGCATATCGAATTTCTCCCCTAAGTCATTGGACATATTGTGAAACAGTGTGGAAAGCTTTCCAACCATTTCATTTACATTTTCGAAAGGCCTTAACGGCTCGCGACCATCTAAATCAGGTCCTACGCCTGTCTTCTCATTTACATCCCAAGGCTTGAGACTACCCAGTTCTAGGGAATCGACTCTCTGAGAATTTATCTCACGCATTAACGGAACGCATACTGCTTCTATTGCATCATGGAATTCTAAACAGTCTTCTTTACTGTAATCAAATCTCTCCATCGCTCTAAACATATAGTCTGTATATGTTTCAAAACCAGCATTTCTTGCAATTTTATTCCTAAGGGTTACCAACTCATCAAAAATTTCAGAGAGCCTGTCTTCGTCTTGCATCCTTCTATTGACCACAGCTTTCCAAGCTCCCTCTCTTATTGATCTATCATTGGACTCCAAGTATCTCCTCATTTCTGGGAGGGTATACTCATTACCATCGAATTCCACTGTCATAGCCCCGTTTATTGTTTGCGATTCAGTAACTAACTTAGTCTGCTCCACTCCCAAAGGGATATTCTCTTTCCTGAAAATATCAATATCATTTTTCATCGATCTAATCATTAGATCATACCTAGCTGGCAGATTATCCACTGTCTCGTGCTCTACCAGTCTACGATTTAGTGAATCAGAGAACTCTGAGAGCTTGGGTCTTATATTTTCTACAAAATCTAGGAAAGAAGACCTCTTTTCCTCACTCTCAGTATCACAAGTCATTGCAATGTACAAGAGAGCTCCCTTCTCTGATATGTGTTCAGATAGCTCAGAAGCATCTTTGATTATTCCTTCAATACACTTTGAACATGAAATTTTCCTGTTCAGTAGCTCATCCACATAGGGCTGTATTTCATCCCAAACACTAGGATCGAATTCATCATCTACAAATGATGAGGTTCCCTCTTCTGCCGCGTTATTGCTCATAATCTTCCCATTGGGTCAATGGATATTATCCTGACTATTATTATTAGAAATCACTCATCGAGGCATGGAGTAGAAATGACTGCTCAATCATCTCAGAATTCACCTCTGCCTCCTCTTCTAGAAAACCAATCTTCTCGAGACCTTCTTTTGTCGGAAAAGGCCTCCTCGTAATCAAGGTCGCTCCAACTATCTCTATTAGGCGCTCTGCATCATTGTTATGATTATTGTATTCATCTACAGGAAGAGAGACCTCTCCAATCCCTCCACTGGTATCTATCTCAGGTAGCCTTACCAACCATGCCTTTGTATCCCCTTTCGAAATTCCAGATCTTTCTATCGCGGTCCTAATCTGCCTTGTTCCAGAGATAATTCTGAGAAATTCCGCCCCCGGGTCCCTTGCAATCATCTTTCCCCGTTCCTCATTACTTCTCGACTTATGCCACGCGGACCAAAGATGGACTTCACTAGCAGCCACTTCATAGGAGATCAAACTCCATCTACTATCCGGCCTCCAGTCCTCGATTTCTGCGATGAGCTCGGGTACATTATCTACAGGTGACGAGAATCTTAACCCCCATGCTGGAAACCATGGAACACCGCTCATTCAGTATCCTCTGGTGGCAGGGGTTCAATTGTACTTTCTCTTTTCTCTCCTAACTGTGCGTCCTGCATCTCTAACAAGACTCTCGACTAATCTTGGGCTCCATCCTCTCAAATCAGATAGTCTTTCACAATCATTCTCGGTAAGTTCAGCGACATCAGAAACCATACTTACTCCTAATAATTTCGACATTTCCCTCGCCCTCACTCTTCCTATTCCTTTGAGTGACACAAGTCCTAGGATATCTGATTTACAACCGTATCTTACTCTACTGCGAACCTCTCCTATTGCATCGATAAGAGTTTCATGAGCCTTCATGTCCATAGATGACATCTCGTCATCTTCGACTACAATTCTCCTGGAGGCATAGAGAAGCCATTCAGCCAACTCCACACGACTCCGAAGATCTCCCGGTTGGACTCCCCATTCCTTCTCAATCGAGCTCATGGTTTCCTCCTCCATCCAAGACTGTAGTACAAGTGCGCCCTTCATGCGCCTATCCTCATCATGATCTACAGCAGTACCTAGCATCTCTCGCTCATGAATGTGTAACGATGATTGAACTCTATCATAATCAGATTTTCTGAGCCATAGTGGAAGGAAGTCAGGGGTACAAGCAACCAGATGAAGCAAACTCATTGGGGAGACCTGTAAGAATTCATCATGTCCAGATAATACCGACATAGCCTTTCCTAGCCCGTCCCTTAGTATTCTTCCAGATAATGGATTGAGGTACAGTCTGGAAATCCTCGCTCCAAGCGGAGTGGCCAAATATGTCATAGTCTGAGATTCAGAGGAATTAACTACATCTTCACTTATCGAAATCGCTTTCTTGAAGCCGAAAATAGGAGGGCCACTCCTTCTCCTCTCGAATCTTTCCGGCTCCCTTTGGTTTGATAATTCAATTCCAAGGACCGATGCTGCAGAATTAGCCCATGAAGGAACCTCATCTAACCAGTCTTCTTTGACATCTGAGGATGGTTGGTCATCATGAATCTTCTGAGCTATCAAATCAGAATCCCCTTCTCTCGTTAGCATCCCATTTTCTACCAACCAGTATATTGCTTCATCTAGCCTATCTGCTAGAATCTCTGCTCTCATTTGGGTAGCCAAGAAAGTGCTTCCAAAGAATCTTCCAATAGAATATCTATCGGTCACCACCCCGCTAGAAATGAGTGATAGAACATGAGTAAGTAAGGCAGGATCCTCAATAGCATTATTTGCCATCGGATTTGCCAATTTAGAGGTCACATCTTCTGGCTCTCCCTCTAGGTAAAGATCGACTAATTTATCTTCTTCCTCAGGGTCTTTCGAGAGAATCCAAGCATCTCCATATTCGTCATATTTTGGGCGTCCAGCTCTGCCTAGCATCTGCCTTATTTCCATGACCGAAAGTGGCATAGAAGCGCTGGCTACTACACTCCACCTCCTGTAATCCCTTATGACAACCCTTCTAGCTGGAAGATTTACTCCCTGGGCAAGAGTAGGTGTGGCCACTATACACCTTAAATCTCCTTTCTTAAAGGAATCCTCAATGATCTTTCTTTGCCTCTGAGTTAGGCCTGCATGATGAAATCCGACACCACCTTTTATTGAATTAGAGAGGGATTTTCCAGTTGAAGTGCCCTCTCCGCCAGTTATTATCTTACGCGAAATAGAATCCCAAATTTCCAGAGAATCATCTGTGATTTCACTGGACTCTCCCTTTACAGTCTTAAGTAGATATTCAGAAAGAACTCTTGCCTCCTTAACCGCTGATGCCCTTGAGGATACGAAAACTAATAGCTGCCCCCCCATAGAAACAGTATCCACAAGAGCGGCTTGAAGCCTCTTATTTTTACTTCCAGAAAGCCTTCTCTTCTTATCGATTGAATCAGTATCCTTGGCCCCCTCAATCCTGTGTATACTGACATCCAAATCTGTCATAATGCCACAATGCAATGGTATTGGTCTCCAATCTGACTTTACATGAGTCGCCCCCAGCCAATCCGAGAGCTTCTCAGAATTTCCAACTGTTGCAGATAGTGCAATAATCTGCGCATCAGGTCTTACATGCATAATTCTAGACAGAGTTACTTCTAGAGTCGGCCCCCTGCTATAGTCATTCAATAAGTGAAACTCATCTGAAACTACAACTCCTAAATTCTCTAGAAACCCAGACTTGGTCCTCAGAATAGAATCAAGCTTCTCACTTGTACAGACTAGGATATCCGAATTTTCCACACCGGATGACTCTCCTCCCCTGTCCCCAATGGCCAAGCCAACAGAAAGCCCAACAGATTTCGCAATCTCAGTTAGATCTTCGAACTTCTCATTTGCTAGAGCTTTCAGTGGGACAATATATGCCCCTCTCATTCCCTTCATATCCCCAATTAGTCGATTGATCATCCCCAAGTAGGCTACCAAGGATTTTCCACTGGCCGTTGGTATAGTAAGCATCAAATTTTTACCCTTCAAAACAGGAGTCAAGGCTTCAGCCTGTGGAGGAAAGAAGCTCTCTATCCCCCAATCATTTTTCAAGAATTTAGTAATTCTTGAATCGATACCAAAGCCATCCAGCCCGTTGCCCGATTCCGCCACGATTATGCTTAATGTCGGACGTTCTAAAGGATGCCGAGGAAAATGCTCTAATTCCATCGATGATAAGCAGGATGGCCTTCAGTAACTGCTACGAATAGCCCCTCACCTGTGGCGCATACCTTCCCATCACATGTCAGACTCATCTTTACCTTAGCCCTATCAGAGCCCAGTTCCACAACCTCAGAAGTTATCTTGAGGGCCTTATCATTTGGAGTTGGCCTTCGGAGGCTTACGCTGTATGAGGCAGTAACCGTACATGGGGGTGAAGTAGTTCCTTCATTATCCATTAATGCTACAGCCGCAGTCCAGTTTCCATGGCAGTCAAGGAGTGCCCCCAGTATCCCCCCATTTACCATGCCCGGGAATGCTTGGTGGTGTTCCTCTGGATTGAATTCCATGTATAGTCCGTTTTCCGTTCTGAAAGATCTAATTTTCAGTCCTTTAGTATTGGCTGGACCACAGCCGAAACATATACTATTGGGCGCGAATTCTTCCTGCACAGAGAGCTCGGAAGCGACTTTCATATGACGTCGAAGGGTCCCGAGGAATTGAACAATTCCCAATATTAGCCTAACGTACCCTATTTATGTCAAACCTACTGGGAGGGGCGTTGTCTAATTCCAAAGAGGGCTCGGGAGACGAGCCAATCCCCGAAAGGCCAGAGAGCCTACCCCCTCGTTCCAAGAGAAGGAGATTTGCTCCACTAAAGGTCGCTAACCAGATTCCAAAGCGAAGGAGAATAGAGATTGAGAAGGCACTTGAAGGGAGCACCGGGACACCAAAGAAATGGTCCCGTCAGAAAGGTCCTAAGAATCATAACTTCCTCAGAAAGAGAATCCTCCCTGGTACTATAAGGAGAATGGATTTTGATCTACTATCGGTTGAAATTGGAGAGTCATGGCCTATTCCTGTAACCGTTGTTCATGGGTCTCGACCAGGACCGGTGGTGACCCTATTGGGAGCAGTTCATGGAAATGAATTGGTGGGGCCATTAGCATTGACATACCTGACAGGTCCGAACTTTATTGGCCCTGGAAAGGCAATAGATCCAGAAGTATTATCGGGGACGATTCGGATAGTTCCTGTTGTAAATATGCCAGGGTACAAGATGAAGAGTCGCTATATGCCAGATGGAAGAGATCTGAACAGATCATTCCCGGGTAAGCCAGATAGCAATACTTCATACCGTGTAGCAAATAGGATTTGGAATAAGATAATTACAGGTAGCGATTATGTTGTGGATTTGCATACTGCGGCCGTGGGAAGGACCAACATGCCACAAATACGGGCCAATCTAGCCCATGCCTCCAGCAATAGAATAGCTAGATCATTCGGAATCGAAGCAATTCTGGATAATGCTGGGCCCAAGGGATCTCTAAGGAGGGTCACCAACGACTTCGATATAGCGTGCATCACATTTGAAGGAGGGGGGCCAGACGAACTAGATCCAGAATCTGTACAGGTCTCACTCTATGGGATCTTGAACGTTCTCAGGTCCCTTAGAATGATCCCAGGGTATCCCAGTAGGCCAAGCTTCAGAATTCTCGCCTCAGGGTCACTATGGATTAGGTCTGATCAAGGGGGCCTATTGGATGTACTCGCCCCCGCTGGAAGTTTTGTCGAAGAGGGAGAGGTTGTCGCAACCGTTACCGATCCCGAGAGTCCCCTAGAATCCCATGATGTGATTTCTCCCACAAGGGGATTAATGATTTGCTCAGCAACAAACCCATTCGTAAATGCTGGAACCCCAGTAGGACATATTTTGCCAGTTACCAAAGGAGCACAGACAATCAGAAAGAGGTTAGATGAGGATGATTGCTTGGTGATTAGTGGTGCGGATGGAGACCCGGTTTGGAGAGATGATGATGAGGTAGAGGACATCACTGTCGGAGGCGAATGGTCTGGAGGAAGTGTAGATGCCGAGTGGTCCACAAATCCCCCGACTGATTCAGATGAAGAAGCTGCTGAAGCAGACCCCTCTCAGTAAGTACCTGGGGGTGGCGGTGGCGGGATGTCACGTTGATCTATATGCTGATTCCTATTTGAGGCTGAAATCATTGAAGATAGATCGGGAGCGCTAGGTAAGGAATATGAGAAGTCATTCCCCTCAGAGATCATTTTGCCCGATCCCGCCTCATTATCCCCGGGTGAAATTTGGTAGAACTGGTAAGCCTCCTTCAGTTCTCTTCTATATGCAATCCGGGCCCCAACTAGGTAGCCGACCCCCAACAAAGAAGCAATAGAAGCTATGGTAACTGCAATACCTAGAGGAGTCAGGACGAATGAAACTACTTTTTCGGATATGCTTGCAGGAGTCTTTGATATTATCATTTCGAAATTCAAAATCACCTCGGTAATTTCACCACTATCAATCATAGAGGCTGTAATATTTTGTGAACCAGTGCCCTCTTTGCAAAGATAAACCTCCAGATTGTCGCTCGGAGAGTCGCAATCCAGAGATGGGATAGATACATTCTTCCCACCAGAATCTAAACCTTCTAGTGAGTAGTCACCTATCCTCCAACCGATAACGTATTCCACTCCCTCTGGGATATCCTCAATTAGAATTTCAAGGGACTGGTCCTTACTGTTCCATGCTTCCATGTCAGCTACATTAGAAACAATGGAAACTAACTCCAGTCTGGAGATATCTTCGTCTATCGTCTCATCGCAATCGTCATCAATACCATTCCATGATTCACTGGAATCAGGGTTTATCGTGGGCGCAGAGTCATTACAATCCTCAAAATCTAGGAAGCCGTCTGAATCACCGTCAATATTGAATACTAGTGGATCAGATTCCATCTCAATAATTTCTTCACCATCTAGATAACCATCTCCATCAGTATCTGAATTAGTAGGAGAAGTCAGATAGAAATGAAACTCATCATAGTCCTTCAAACCGTCTGAATCGGAATCAATATCAACAAAGTCCTCATCTACATCTTCATCGCAGTCATTGTCCTTGCCATCTAGTGACTCTGTGAGATAACCGGCTCTTTCTTCATCCTGATCATCACAATCGTCGAACCAGTATTCTCCATCCCCATCGTCATCAGGGTCGGCTAGGATGGGATCAGTTTTCGTTACTTGAATTTCATATCCATCAGGCAAGCCATCCCCATCTGTATCTCCATTGTAAGGATTGGTTGAGAGATTGTGATACTCCTCGAAATCACTAAGCAAATCGCCATCCGTATCTATGGATTCGAATCCATCATCCATAATATCGTCACAATCATTGTCTATCCCATCGAGAACCTCACTCAGTCCGGGAGATCTGAACTCATCTTGGTCATCACAGTCCTGGAACCAATACCATCCATCCTCGTCATCATCCGAATCGGGTAAATTTGGATTACTCTGGTGTGTTAGCACCTCTATGCCATCATTCAATCCATCGTCATCGGAATCACTATCCAAATGATCAGTGAGATGTGTATGATATTCAGGCCAATCAAAGAGACCGTCCCCATCAGAGTCAGTGAAGTTGAAACCCTCGTCAGCCATACTGTCGCAATTGTCATCTATTCCGTTGAGAATTTCAGGCCTCCCAGGATTGACCATCGGATCCTCATCATCACAGTCATTGAAATGATAGAACAAATCTCCGTCATTGTCTGGGTCAAATGCAAGCGGGTCACTTCCCCAGAAGTTGATTTCCGCACCATCTGTCAAGCCATCATCGTCAGTATCACTGTCAAGAGGATTGGTACTGAAGACGGTTATTTCCTCGAGGTCCCCTATTCCATCTAGGTCTGAATCAGATGATAGCGGGTTGGTACCGTAATTCATTACTTCCTCGTAGTCATTCAGCCCATCGTCGTCTGTATCTGGATCATAGGGGTCCGTCCCCCATATCTCAGTCTCATTGACATCCTCCAGTCCATCATCATCATGATCAAGATCCGCATCAGTGCCATGAAATATCATCGACCAATGGTTCAATGTCCCACTTTGACCAGAATTAACATCTCTGACTTTCAGTTGCCAATCCCCTAAGGACGACTCGTCCCAATGATGAACAGAGTTGAATGTCCAGTTATCATAGTCATTACCATTGTCATTCCTCTCTTCAGCGAGCCATGACTCCTTCCCGGATGGAGAGACGAGCACTATCTCCAGATTTCCCCGATAATTATGAGAAATATCCACAACTACGTCAATACTTTCTATTGTTATATCCGTCGTCGTGGAAGTGTTAAACTCACTCCAAGATGAGTTCCCATCATCAATCTGGAAGTTCTCTATCATTGGACCGATGCTTAGATTCACTTCTTCATCCACATTGGTCCATGATGAAGCCATTGAGACAGCCGCTCCTGCATCAACTGCTCCAAAACCATACTTGTGAGAGACGTCGTGCCCCGCCCCATTTACCTCCCACGAAGGATCACTTTGATTATTCATTCTTGCACTGTTGACTAGGATGTGCTGAACATCTCTCCAGGTTAGGTTCTGGTTAGCTTCTAGCATCAATGCAATAACTCCAGAGGCCAGAGGAGTTGCACTGGATGTCCCTCCGAAGGTATCGGTGACATTGCCGGAGGAATTGTACCCTCCAGAGCCGACTATATCGGTAGTAGTTATGCTCTCGCCATCTCCATTGGAATGAGCCGCAACTAGGATATTTGCGCCTGGCTCAGCATAGGAGGATTGTTGCCCGAGATGTGTTATTGCTGTTACTGCAATGGTAAATCTGCTATTCGCGTAACCATCGTAGTTGGAGTTGTCATTAGATCCAAGACCGTTTCCGGCGGCCCATGTGATTACATTTCCTAATCCATCTCTTCCTTGATACACATCATTCTCAAAGGCGGCGACCATCAATGGTCCGGGAGCAGCAAGTCTCTGTCCATCATCAGTGGGGCCCCATGAGTTGGAGTAGATATCCACGTAGTCATTTTCATAGCTCAAAGCTTGGGATTCTAAGTAGTCAGATGTGGAGCAGGAAATGAGATTGGATCCGGCAACACTGGCTCCGAAAGCAGCCCCTGAGACGTACAGAGAATTGTTTCCTACGGCAGCCGCAACTCCTGCTGCCGCTGTTCCATGACCGTCATAACTTAGAGGGGTTGGATCTGAGTCGTCATTACACCAATCGTAAGATGCTGATTGGTCATAGTTAGGGGAGATGTCTGGGTGCGAGATATCAAGGCCATCGTCAACGATGCTGATTACTACTCCAGATCCGTTGTAGGAATTCCATGCGCCTGTAAGGTTAGCGTCTTCACCGGATACCCCACCTGTCTGGCCGTAGTTGTCCAGATGCCATTGAGAGCTTAGCTCAGGATCGTTCGGTAGATATCTTTCATGATGAACTCTATCTACCAGAGGGGAGAAAGATTCAATCTCACCAATCGTCAGAGACTCTGAAAGCCTGTCTATTGGCTTTAAGCCACCTTCCAGCTCCCACACAAATGAACCTGGCAATATTCCGGTTTCTTTGCTGGAGATGGGTTTTGAATGAGTGATAGCATGCTCCGAGATAGGAATGCTAGTGACCACCAACCAATCTCTAGAATTATATAGCTCTTCAGTCGTGTATAAATCTAGGTTACTCACCCTGTCAAATGCAAGCCTGACTGGCGCGGAATAGCTTTCTAAAACAGAATTAGTTTGGAAGTCATCATTTTCTACGGTCTTGTTTTCTGCCGATACAATGCCCGATAATGGCAGCATTACAATGATTAGCACCATCGTTATTGCGTACCGCATGAATCGTCTCGCCCTACTAGGACATATAGCCGTTCGTAATTGGTGTTAGAAAAATAACTCATCTCTCTTTGTTGAATTTAGCGATTTCTGAATGAATTTCACTATCTGTCATTAGTCTTCTCTGGGACTTAGCGACCTCAAATAAGTACTGAATAATTTCATCCTCTACGGGGTAATTATTCCGACTGAGCCACCATGTGATATTCGATCTACCACTCATGTGGCCTATACGGATAACCTGGTTTAATCCGTAATCTCCAGCTGGTACTCCTGAGTAGACTCTATCCGCAAGCCAGTCATCTCCCTTGTTCATAGCCTTAATGACGGCACTTGCATGAACCCCTGTCCCCGTTTCGAAAGCATCCTCGCCGAAAACTGGATAATTTCGAGGAAGGGCCACTCCTACATATTGGTGAGCCTTTTTCATGTAATCACTCAGAGACCTCAGGTCATTGTTTATCACGCCCATCAGGCTAAGGTTCACTAGGGTTTGATCTATTGGCGCATTGCCCGATCTCTCGCCTACTCCCAATGCTGTACCGTGAATCACATCTGCTCCCGCCTCGTAAGCTGCAAGATTATTCGCGACGCCTAATCCCCTATCCTGATGCCCATGCCAGTTCACCTCGATCTCTCTTCTTTTGAAGCCAGAGTCGGGTATGACCTCATCTTGAATGAATCCTAGTAACTTCTTTACTCCATTTGGAGTAACATGCCCACATGTGTCACAAACACAAATTCTACTCGCTCCCAATTCCATAGCACGAGAGTATACCTTCTTGATATCCTCAGGATTACTCCTAGTGGTATCTTCAGTAACAAACATTACTGGAATATCATTACCGATTGCGAAATTTACCGCAGATTCAGCAGTTGACATTATCCTATCCATTGTCCACCCTTCTGCATACTGTCTGATTGGACTAGTTCCAAGGAACGCACTAGCTTGTATCTGGATCTCGTGTTTTGATTGTAGTTCTACCAAGGGCTCGATATCGGATACTAAGGTCCTCACTGCACAACCAGGACGAAGTGAGTACCCCCTATCTCTAATGTGACCAAGCATTGAGTCTATGTGTCCCACATGTTGAGGGCCTGCACCCGGTAATCCTAAATCCACTTTCTGGATACCAAGTTTCTCCATGAAATCGATAAGCTCTAATTTTTGTTCGATGGTAGGATTTATTGCACTAGGACTCTGTAGCCCATCTCTGAGTGTCTCATCATCAAACCAGAGCTCATGTGGATGATTATCAGGCTCCCTTGTAATCTCATAATCGATAGCATTCCAGTCAAATATCAGGCCCTTCTCATCCATCGCCTCACCTCCTAATTACGCTTTGCAACTAACTATCAAGTGCTTGAATCCATCGGGAACTTGAGGTCTATGATCCTCCGGCCCCTTCCTTACTCTTAGCATCGCTCTCGAGACGGAAGATAATCCCAATGCATATTATCACTCCGATGAATGAGACTTGTAGATTCCAGCTAGAAGTCACCAACAAAAGGAAGTACATAGCCAGATAATACAGTGAGAAGAAGAACGATCTTGAAGCTGTGGGCATCCTTCCTTTCTCATCCAATCCCTCGTGGATATCTATTCTCCACACCGTCGATGCATACCATGCACTCAGGAGAATGCAACTCCATCTTAGCAGGTGAAATATCCTGGAACTATCATCAAGATGACCATTGGCAATTGGAGTATAGAAAGAAACTACCATCAATGCGACTGCATATACTTTCATTTCTAGCATTGTCCGAGATTTACCTTTGACATTGGGCATCATCGGAACTCCAACTTTCCCATATTCCTTTGATTTGTAAAGTGCCAAAGCCCAGAAGTGCGGGGGAGTCCACAAGAATATAATAAAGAACATCAGCCAAGGCATCATACTCCCAATATCAGTAACTGATTCTAACATTGACTGAAGTGAATCTGTTGATATATCCAAGGATTGCTCTGAAGCAGACCATCCAACAAGGGGGGGCGTCGAACCCGCGATACCTCCAATTACAATATTCTGAGGACTCGTTCTCTTCAACCATATACTGTATATGAAGACATAGAACAGCACACTAAAACAAGCCCAAAAAGAAGCAACTGGATTAGCCATTACGTACAGCCACAAAGTCCCCAGCAAAGACATCACGATTCCAAATACGAGAGCAGATAGAGGCGGTATTTCACCGGCAGGTATGGGCCTACCGGAGGTTCTCGACATCAAGGGGTCTATATCTCTGTCATACCACATGTTGATTGAATTCGCACCTCCGGCAGTGAGGTATCCCCCAACCAGTACTACAGAGATTGTTCTTGCAGTATTGCCAGATAGCCCACCAGCCTCAAGCAGATCATGAGCTATCACCGCGCAAATCCCGGTTATCTGCAGCAGGATGACCACGCCCGGCTTAGTCAGCGCGAAGTAACTGTCCAATCTTCCGTTCATCCATTCACCTAGGGGTGGATAATATTCCTGGCCCGTCTGGAGGAGGAAATAATGGTAACTCCCAACCAAGCGGTTGCTAAGATAGTAAATGATACCGTTGCAACCATTAGGTGCGCTAGAGATAGATATTCAGAAAAGCTTCCAGAGTCCCATGAGAGGACGTATGACGCTCCGAGCAAACCGTTTCCAAAATAAGTCGCGGTAGAGGCCCATATCCAATTTCTCAGAACGACTCCACTCTGGCCATGCTCACATTCCTTCCAAATTTTGTAGGAGGATACTGCCATCATCACGCCTACTAGCCCGACCAACCATCTATGGACTATTTGTGATTGTAATTCCCAGTCATCTACATCCTGAATTAATTGGCCATTACACAGTGGCCATGATTCTAACATTCCGCCAACTCCACAGCCATAATTGGCTCCGGGGGTAGTGGAAACGTATACTCCCGAAAATAGGGTGATCAGTGTCGAAACAGAAAGAATTCCAATCCATTTCCTCCATCTCATACCAACTAATGGATCAAAGTTAATCCAGGGGGGTAGATCTTCCTCATCTCTGCGAATTTCTATCCAGAGCCAAATAAGTGAAATCAGGAATGCCAGTGCTGATCCGAGATGGATTGCCACGCTCCAGTTTTCATTATCAAATTTTACAGTCAGCCACCCTATGGCCCCCTGCCACAGGATAAGTGCCAGTGTCAAAGAAGAGACCCCTCTGACTTTAGGAGAGTTCCAAATCTCCTTCCTAACAAGGAACCAATTTACAATCACCAAGGGCCCTACCAATGCTCCAGCTAGTAACCTATGGAACCATTCAGTGAAAATCTCGAAAGAAGTATACCTGTGTCCAGAACCCCTTGAATCAGCCTCATCAGGATTTTCATCCCACCATTCTCCTTGTTCCTCCTCCGAGATATCAAAACCAAAGGTTCCGAAGCATGTAGGCCAGTCTGGACATGATTCTCCAGCATCATATATTCGGATCATTCCTCCCATGGCAATTACCATGATTGTCAAAACTACCAGAACCTCAGTAGCCCTCCTAGGACTTACTGGTAAGGTCAGATGATCACCCTTCGGAAATTCACTGTTCACCAAGGTGGGGGTCCACATCTATAGGTATGCGTTCTTGCTCGTATTCAAGTGTAGCAATTTTCATGGGATCCAGAACAACCCTCTCCTTGGCTTCATCGACACCGTAAAGTTGTACTAGCTCATCACTGAACTTTTCTCTAAGCTCGTCTTCTGTGACATACAAGGGTGCACCCATGCTAATCTGAAGCGCTCTTGCACCTATTATTCGCGCCTTTTCAAATCTTGTGTGGTGTCTAACAGGCTTAACCATCAGTCAACCGACCCGCGACTCCCACATAAGGGCTGTGACTATGATATTAGCAGATAATCGTCACAAAGGCCTAATTAGAATCCACCAACATTGCTACTGCATTGCCTCCGCCTAAGCAGATTGTAACGATACCAGTCTTATGTCCTCCTCTCTTCATGGCATTAACTAGAGTCATCAAACACCTAGTGCCCGTAGCT
Source organism: uncultured Candidatus Poseidoniales archaeon (assembly GCA_964016345.1). Lineage (GTDB taxonomy): Archaea > Thermoplasmatota > Poseidoniia > Poseidoniales > Thalassarchaeaceae > MGIIb-O5. The sequence continues at coordinate 16,839 of CAXHFM010000014.1, forward strand.
CCCAAAGGATGGCCGATAGAAATAGCCCCCCCATGTACATTGAACCGATCGTCTGGAATCTGGAAATATTTCTTGATTGAGCATGAAGCCGAAGCAAAGGCCTCATTATGTTCGTATAGATCAATATCTCCAGCCTCTAGGCCATTCCTATGAAGTAACTTCTCTACAGCAGGGATCGGGGCTGACATCACTCTTGCTGGCTCAACCCCTGAGGTCGAGTAGTCTACAATTCTAGCCAAAATAGGTAAGCCCATCCTCTTGGCCACAGTCTCGGACATCACTAAAACTGCTGATGCACCATCGGAAATCTGACTAGCATTGCCTGCGGTAACTTGTCCCTTTTCGTCGAAAACAGGTTTCAAAGATTCCAAATTCTTCATATCTGCATCATGTCTTATCCCTTCGTCCTTCGATAGGTCTTTCATTTTCAGGCACTCTACATCCATAAATCCATTTTCCCATGCTTCGGAGCTTAATCGATGGGACCGGAGAGAATATGAGTCTGACTCCCTCCTTGAAATTTCGAATTCTCTAGCACAGGTCTCACCCGTATTGCCCATAAGCTCTCCGGAGTATGAGTCCACCAGTCCGTCATGAGAGAGTATCGATACCAATGATTCGAAGGGCACACTATTTCCTCTTCTCGCATTACGAACAAATCTAGGGGCATTTGTCATCGACTCCATTCCCCCAGCGACCACAATATCGGAAATCCCAGCTCTGATCTCCGTTGCGCCAATCATCACAGCCTTTAGGCTAGATCCGCATACTTTGTTGATAGTAGTACAGGGAGTTGTAACCGGCAACCCTGCCCCCAATGCAACTTGTCTAGCCGGAGCCTGCCCGGAGCCTGCCTGTAGGACCTGGCCAAAGTAAACCTGGTCTATCAAACCACTTTCAGCATCGATTCCAGTTCTTGTTAGAAGTTCGCTTACTGCCATGACTCCCAATTCGACGGCACTGTATGCAGAAAGAGCCCCCCGGAACTTACCGAAGGGTGTTCTCGCATAACCGCATATGACTGCATCTGGCATAGATGTGCCACTTCACTATTGGACTTCAAAGGTCCGATTGATTGTACAAGCGAATGCATCATTTAGAAGAATTGTAACCATAGAAATCTGGGTTGGTTAGATCTGGCCTTGATTCCGGCTTCAGTAGAATTGTTCTCACAGACCAGAGGTCTTTGAACACCCTATATCGAGATGTAGCATCTAGATAGTCTACCCCACTTGTCCCCCCAGTTCCTATTCTTCTGCCCATTATCCTCTCGACCATTCTCGCATGGGAGTGACGCCACTTAACCATGGATTCTTCAAGCTCAACAATTGCATCTACCAGCTTTCTCGGCCAAGTTAATAGTGGTAATTCTCGATATGATTCGATAAACAGAAGACCTGCTCTGGATCTGCTGATTTTACCTTCGGGTTTCAGAAATGAGACGGCCCCCTCGTGGGCTGCATCCATCCTTGCAGCCATCATCTCAGATGACCTTGAGGCTAAATCACATATTTCTCGGTGAGCTTCGAGATGAGAATTAATGTAAACGGAAACTGCTAATTCATCACCTTCGGAGCCATATAGCGAGCCCATGATGGGTGTTCTTTCTATCCAGTTCATGAGTGATTCAACCAAGCTCGGCATAGCCATCACACTCTCTAGACGCTCAAGAATTTCCTTTTTGGCCTGCCCGTTGTCTACCATCTTCCTGAACGAATCTAAGGGATCAATAGCTCCAAATCTCTCGGAATTATCCAGCCCCAAGAGGATTTCAAACTCCCTCATCTGATATGACTCAAATCCAGATGCGGTGCCCAAGCCATCTCTGAATGATAAAAATCCCTGTGGGGTCAATGTTTCTAGTACTGTCCACTGACTGGCCATTAGCCTGAAAATCTCGGTAGTTCTTCCCAGATGATCAACCGCCACCGGAATCTGGTCCTCAGGAACTGGGATTTGGCTGAGAATATCTCTCACGTCAGTAAGCTCTCTGATAATTTGCTTGAACCAAAGCTCGAAAGTCTGATGCACGATGATGAAATGCATCTCGTCAGAGCTTATGCCGCGGTCCTCTCCCTGAAGCTCAAGAAGCTCCCTAAGATTGAGGTACTCTGAGTAAGTCCAATTTCGGTTCCCGACTCCAGTCATGCTTTCTGCTAAACGTCCCTGCTTGAAGTATTGTCGCTACACAGGAGGATAATTTACCATAGAATCCTCTAAATCTACCCATACTAGCAGGAATATGTGGCCGAAGGGAAAAACGATCAAGGAAATGCCCTCACCAGGCCTAGCTCTCTGCTTGTAGTTGATTCTCAACTGAGCCTTTCGATATTATCCCTATCTGATGCTATGGAAATTTTCAAATTAGTAGAAGAAAACAGAATCTATCTGAGAAAAACACTCCCTTGGTTAGATGAGGTGAATAATATAGATGAGCAGATTTCCTATATTTCTAACTGTATTTCGGACTATGAACTATACAAGGGCATAATGTATTCAATCATATTTGAGGGAGTTATAATTGGTACTATTGGACTGAATTCTATAGATTACGAAAACAAGGGTTGTGCCGTGGGATATTGGGTTTCCGAGGAGTATGCTGGAAAAGGAATAGCAACTCGTTGTTGCTCCAGACTCATAGGTCACTGTTTCAATGATCTCAATCTGCATCGATTCGTTCTAGAAGCAACCATAGAGAATATAGCCAGTTGTAGAGTTGCCGAGAAGCTGGGTATGCGCCTCGAGGGGGTAACTAAGGACAGAGAGTGGCTCTATGATAGATTCCTTGATGCCAATCTTTACGCTGTAACTAAGCCGGAATGGAACAACCGAAATTCTTCCTAGCCCTTTCTAAGAAGACCGTGATCCTCGATCGAGCAATTCCCCGAAGGGAGTACCGATAGAACATCGTCTTGAGACTGTCTCTTATACACATCTGACGCTGCCGACGAACATAGGCG
>CAXHFM010000015.1:0-19375 GCA_964016345.1 uncultured Candidatus Poseidoniales archaeon
TGCACGTAAGTCTCGTGGGCTCGGAGATGTGTATAAGAGACAGATGCAAAGGCATTCCCTTATCCCAGTCAAGGTATTCTTTCCCATTCCTAGTGAGCGGGAGTGATGGAATACTACGAGATAAATGGCGAAGCTTGCCACTCAGACCATCAACCTCGACTTTCATTATCCTCCAACTATCCCCCCTCACACCCTTAAGCCTGTAGGCATAAAGAGGGAGAAGGCCACATCTATTCCCAACATCTCTCAAAGCCTCTAGCTGATCAAAAGTTCTACCTGAAAGATACAGTTTTTTGGATTTTGATGATTTGACCTCAATGGGAAAACAAATATCTCCCCTCAGAGCTAGTAAATCCCCCGTTCCCTCTGATCCGCTACCTGGCGCCCTGACTACTAAGAATGGTCTATTTGTTACCTTCATTGCCTGTGTTCGTTCTATCTCAGAACACGATTTTGTTACTGCCCTAACTCCTTTAATCTCTCCAGCCAGGACTGAGCGGAGCTCTCTCTCGTACGCGCTACCTATGCTTCCCATGCGACATTACTATTCTCAGGGTTAATGAGGACATTGGTCCATCGCTACTTTATTTTGCCCTTTCGGAAATCCCTGGTCCTATCTACGCCTGGAAACTGGTCCTCACTCTCACGATAAACGGTCTTCATATTATTTAGGAAATTGACTTCATCAGTTACAATAAGAACCATCCTGACTCCCGGATCCTCTTCTCTGTCCATCCAATCAAGGATTATCTCCATAGTCATACGGGCCCCTTCTCTATGAGGGTATGCGAAAACATCCATTCCTAGTGGAGGCGTGACCAATGTCTCACGAGATTTAATCTTGGAAATCTCCTGGAACATTGCATTGTACGAATTAACTAGTAGCTCCCTCCTGAAGTTATCTTGATTTGGCCTTCGACAGTCAGGACCCACGACATGAACAAGATGCTCTGCGGGTAGATTGAAACCTGGAGTAGTGACAGCTTCACCGACTCCACATGGTTGCTTACCATCCTTCCTTCTCTCCACAGCAATTTCTGTGCATCTAGCCCTTAATTCCTCGCCGGCAGCTAATTGCATCTTTTCATCAAGCCCCTCTCTTCCTGCTAATCTGTTATTGGCAGGAATGACCATCACGTCCCCCTCTACTCTAATGATATTACCAAACTGGACTCTTACCTGTCCATGGCGGCACTCTCTCACGATTATTGTCTCCGCCATATTACGACAAGGTGGGTCATATGATAAGTAACCATCGACAAGAATTAGGATTCTTAATCGATGCATTAATCCGATAACGCCCACTAGGTTAACCATGTCCTCCGGCTATGTACTCGTGAATGTCGAGCCAGGAAGCGAGTCAGACGTATACAAAGTTGCTTTGTTACTAGATTGTGTAACCGATGCGAATTTACTTTTTGGAGACTATGATCTTATTGTGAAGATAGAGGCATCCACTATGGGAGAAATTGCTCGTCATGTCGTAGAGTCTATCAGAGCAATACCGGGCGTGGTTAATACCAAGACTCTCGCCTGTGCAGAAATGTAACTCTCGTTAATACGAAAACCCCCTCAATGAGGCCCAGTAGCTCTTTTTTTACCCAATAACTTCATTATCTCATTAAATCACCAAACAAGCGGAGGTATACTAAAAATGTCAGCAAAGAAGTACTTCGTACTAATGGAAAATGGAGAGGACACAAGCCAGGTGTTTGTCAACGGGCAACCAAGAGGAGCCGCGCTCAAGGCGGCCCGAAGGGGGCATACAAACATCGATTTGAGAGAGCGAGGCACCAACAGAGTGCACTGCTTCGAAGGCTGGAGGACTCTAGAATCCAAAGGCGCAGGCGGTCCAGCTTACCTTCCAGATAAGATCTGGAAGGCAAATGTCAAGAAGACCGGTATTAAACGCCTTTAGGCTTCAAAGAAATTAGAACAACTAACTCTATGAATAGTGCACCAGTTGCCTAGCTCCTTAGGCCGAGCTTTTTGCCAATAATTGCAATCGGATCGTAGAATTCGGTTACCACTCTTTCTTTGAGGGGGATGATTGCATTCTCCCTGATGTTTATTCCAGCAGGACATACTGCCGAACAACACCCCGTGATATTACAATAATCTATACCAAAATCCTCCTTAATTTCAGGTATTCTACTTTTGGTGTCTAAAGGATGCATTTCAAGACTAGCTAGTCTAACAAAGAACCTCGGCCCAGCAAACTCATCAAATTTCTGATGCTCCCTCATCACATGACATGTATTCACACACAGCATACACTCTATGCACGATCGAAACTCTTGAATCCTGTCTGCTTCATGCTGGTAATATTCCCAATCCACCTTTTCAGATCCGCTTATTGGCTCTATTCTCCTTTCTGTTTCATACGCCCATGTCGTATCGCTTACCAAATCTCGAATCAGAGGAAAGGTTTGCATGGGCCTGATTACCACTGGCTCGCCCTCAGGAGTCTCTTCAAGAATATCATCCATTCTGGTCATGCACATGAGTCTAGACTTGCCATTAACTTCCGCGCTACAAGATCCACACTTCCCGGCTTTACAGTTCCATCTGCAAGCAAGATCTGGGGCCAACTCAGCCTGTATTGTGTGTATAGCATCCAAAACAACCATCCCTTCATCAAGATCAATCGTATAATCGACCATCTTGCCAAAGGGATCTCCATCTTGATCTGGCATTCCTCGAAATACACTAAAAGTAACTGGTTGCATCCTTACTCCTCCTCATGTAAATCATCTGAATCCAAGAGAATTTTCAAATCCCCCGGGATAGGAGGGTATGACTCGAATTGTATTACCATCTCACCCTTTTCATTCATTGATATGACACTGTTGACCTTCCCCCAGCGAGTATGGTCAGGGTCTGGGAAGTCATCTCTGGTATGGCCCCCCCTGCTCTCCTCCCTCTTCAAAGCAGCCAGTGTACACATTCTACTAACATCTATCATCGCCTTAATTTCGAGTGATTGATGCCATCCTGGGTTGTATGATTTACCACTTCCACCAAATACACTTTCTGAACGCAATTCAAGCTCATCCAGTTCTTTTAATGCCTCTTCCAACTGAGACTTTGTTCTGATGATTCCGACCTTATTCTGCATCATAGTCCTCAGGTCGGAAACTACCGCAGCCGGGTTTTCACCTTCCATCCGATCGAGTGGCTCCAGAGTTTCAGCAACCACTTCGTTTATCTCATCTTCAGGTATCTCTTCAAACTGATTTATTTTCTTAGATGATGTCGCTGCGTGTTCTCCAGCGATTTTTCCAAAAACAATTAGATCCGACAAAGAGTTCCCTCCTAGACGGTTTGCACCATGGAGCCCTGTTGCCGCTTCTCCTGCAGCGAATAGTCCTTTGATGCAAGTCTCTTGAGTCTCATGATCGACTTTCACGCCCCCCATCACATAATGAGCGGTCGGCCCAACTTCCATGTGTTCTTTTGTTATATCTACGGCGGCTAGCTCTTTGAACTGGTGATACATTCCAGGTAGCTTCTTTTTTACCTCCTCCTCATCTCTCCAAGATATATCAAGATAAGCACCTCCATGCTCAGAGGCTCTTCCAGCATCCCTTTCACTGTTGATGGCCTTTGCAACTACGTCTCTGGTTAATAATTCGGGGGGCCTCCTCTTAGTTGCCAGTTTTCCAGAGATAACCTCATCTACCCACTCAAGGGCTTCCTTTTCTGTATCTGCGAACTCATCTTTGTACATTTCCGGTACGTACTGGAACATGAATCTGTCTCCTTCTGAATTCCTGAGCATCCCCCCTTCTCCCCTAACACCTTCTGTAACTAGAATTCCCTTAACTGATTTAGGCCAAATCATTCCTGTAGGATGGAACTGAATGAACTCCATATCTCCCATCTGAGCACCTGCCCAGTAAGCTAGCGCAAAACCTTCACCAGTATATTCCCATGACCCAGAGCAAACCTCCCAACATCTAGTGGCTCCGCCGGTGGCTAAGATTATCGATTTGGCCTTGAAAACATGGAATGCACCATCGTTTCTACTGTACGAAAAACATCCGATCACCTTTCCGTCTTTCTTGAATAGCTTCCTAACCGTAAACTCCATGAAAACATCCATGCCCATGTGGATTCCTCTTTGTTGAAGAGTCCTGATTAATTCTAATCCAGTTGCATCTCCTATGTGTGCCAAGCGTGGGTACGTGTGGCCTCCAAAGTTCCTCTGGCTTGTCAACCCCTTGGGCGTTCTATCAAATACTGCACCCCACTGTTCAAGCTCTCTAATTCTATCCGGGGCTTGCTGAGCATGAATCCTAGCCATCCTCCAATCATTCAGATATTTCCCCCCTTTCATTGTATCGCGAAAGTGGGTCTTCCATGAATCTCGTTCATCTTTGTTGGCCAAAGCCGCTGCCGCTCCTCCCTCGGCCATCACTGTGTGCGCCTTTCCTAACATTGACTTGGAGATGATTGCAACACTAGCTCCTGATGAGCTCGCTTCGATAGCAGCTCTTAATCCGGCCCCACCCGCGCCTATTACTACCACGTCATACTCGTGAGTTGTGTAACCTTCATCCATATTACCACTCCAATAGTATCTGATCGCTTAGCATTTCTTCAGCTACAGCGAGAACAAACAAGTCTCCTAAAAAAACCATAGCCAGACTTGTCCAGAACCAAAATGAATGATGGATGTTTACCTTGCTTATTGTCCTGTAAAGGGAACCAAATACCCCTGATAATCCTCCTCTCCACCTGTTCATTCCTCCTCCGAATAGATGTCTAAATGCATGACATGATGTAACGTACATCAGAAGAAGGAATGATTCGACACCAAGAATCAAAGTTCCGATAGTAATTGCCCTTGAACCGTCAGAAAATTTAGTTGTCAGGATGACGTCATAGAATTTCACAGACAGAATCAGAATAGCGAGATAAAGCATGTACCTGTGAATATTATTCAGGATGAATAGCCCCTTCTCGCCTTTGTATCCGACTGAATAGTTCAACTCTGGTTTTGCAACCATGCAACCTGTGGGATTTTGGAAGAATGTTCTGTGGTAGACTCTTCTCATGTAATAGCAGGTCCCTCTGAATCCGAATGGAATCCATAAAATCAACATCGCAGAATTCATCCACCCAGGGTGATTTGTAATGTGTAGTAGATGCAACACATCAGGAGAAAATATAGGGGAGGTCACTCTATGGTTGTCGTATTGGATGTCTCCATCCCAGATTAATACCCTCATTCCAGTGTACAATAGAGCAATTGTCAACGCACCTGCCATCCAGAATGGCTCGGTCCACCAATTATCTATTCTTTGAGTTCTTGCAAAACCTTTCCTGAGTGGCAACTTAACATTAACGCCAAGTGAACTAAGATGATCTCGGTCCCAGTTTGCCATGGTAACCCTGTACCTAGGGTACGGAGGGGCCCCTTAAGCAATTGCTTCTGGCCAATTCCATTATGCCCGACGCTGAAAGGCGAAACTCTATTGGAGGAAACACGGACGTAAACGGTATGGAAACATCGATTTGCTACAACTGTGGCTATTTTCCAGGAGCATGGCTTCCAGGTTTACCATGCCAAGAATGTGGCGAGATACTTCTCTAAGCGAGTCCAGAGTAGTCTGCCTCGGCTTCTTCCATCTCTATTTCTTCGACATCCATCTGTGCCAATTGTAGCTTCCCAGATAACTCATCATTGACGGCATGCCAATAAGAGTATGACTCGATTACCCATATCCCAGACTCCCGACTTCCATTCCCGCTTTCCTTCACCCCTCCGAAGGGTAGGTGGGCCTCCGCACCAGTAGTTGAGTTGTTTATGCCAGTCATTCCAGCTTTAATACCAGTCTTGAATCTAAAAGCTTCCAGCCTATCATTTGTGTAGCAAGCACTAGAGAGTCCGAATGGTGAAGCATTAGCCAAGCGAAGTGCGTCATCGAAGTCTTTCGCCTTAACTACCGTAACAACCGGACCAAAAATTTCCTCGTGGAAGCATTTCATATCTTCAGTTACATCCTCATACACATGAGGCCACATGTAAACCCCTTCATCCGCATCTCCATGGAATCCATTAGGGAGATTATGATTCGTGATTCTGCCAGATCCCCATAATTTGACAGCCCCATCATTTTCACAAATCTCTAGTCCTTTAAGGAAGTCTTCCCCATATTTCTCAGAAAGCATAGAACCGTAAAGAACCCCCTCATATCGCATCGAGTCTCCTATCTTTGTTGTCGAGACCTTGTCCATAAACTTAGACATGAACTCTTCATATACGTCTTCATGTATTATTAGGTTCCCAAGACTTGTGCACCTTTGGCCACCAGTTCCGAAGCCGGCCCAATAGGCCCCCTCAACAGCATTTTCAATGTTAGCTGAAGGCATGACCACCAGGGGATTCTTTCCACCTAGCTCTAGCGATGCACTCACAAGGTTTCTTCCACACGTCTCACCAATCATTTTCCCTACTGGGGTACTGCCAGTGAATGAAATTTTGTCTACCATCCCTAAGTCCGCTGCGTCTACAAGATACTGTCCAGCCCCACTTCCCTTTCCGTGGATGAGATTAATGACGCCATCAGGAAGTCCCGCCTCGTGCATGATTCGTGCCAAAGCGAATGAAAGTAATGGAGAATCCTGAGGGGATTTCCAAACGCATGTATTCCCACACATTATTGCAGGAATCATTTTCCAGAAAGGAACGGCTGATGGGAAATTACATGCATTGATAATTCCGCAGACGCCAAGAGGTCTTCTGTAAGTGAAGAGTTCTTTATCAGGAAGCTCAGAATTAACCGTCTGTCCATACAATCTTCTTCCCTCTGATTGGAAAAATAGACAAGTATCGATAGCTTCTTGGATTTCACCTCCGCATTCTTTCATGGTCTTCCCTATCTCTCGTGCCTGCAAACGGACAAGATCTTCCTTCCTTTCCATCAATAATCTGCCCATATTTCCGATAACTTGACCTCTGGTGGGAGCAGGAGTGGAAGACCAAGACGGAAACGCCTTTCGAGCTGCTCTGAGGGCGTCATGCACATCTTCCTTAGTGGAAAGAGGGAATTCTCCCAGAGTATCTTCCAACCAGGCTGGATTTTTACTGGTGAATGTCTTGTTATCTCCAGAATTGCAGAGCCTTCCTGCGATAATATTGTATCCTCTTATCGCGGGGCTACCGTTGGGATTTTCTATTTTCATTATCTCGAAGCCAGTTTCCAGCACATGAGTCATGTACGTACCGAATCACCCAACAGACATAATGCTACTCATCGAGGCACATCGATCTGATTACCAATCGCAATTTTTGACATGCTTTGATTGGTGGGTTTAACTAATGTGACTATTGAGGTGTGCCTGCTAGGAGCGTAAATATATGACCGACAACAATTCTGATTCCCTTACACTTAGAGTGGCTAAGGCCATACCAAGCGACGTTGGACACGGCAGAGCTCGAGTCCCATTCGACAATGATTTAAATCTCAAACCGGGGGACATAATAGAGGTTTCTGGAGAGAGAAAAACTGCGGCGATTGTCTGGAGGTGTAGGCCAGAAGATGCCAATCTCGGAGTGATAAGGGTGGATGGAATAATCCGTAAGAACGCGGGAGTCAGTCTCGGCGATAGAGTAGATATCAAAAAAGTCGAGACACAGCCTTGCCAACGACTAGTTCTCAGCCCTGTCATGGCTAAGCAGCAGAAGGTAAGATTCGGGCCTGGGATAGAGGGATTCGCGCGCAGGGGCCTAAACAAGAGACCTGTTGTAGCCGGTGATAGAATATTTATCCCAGGGATGACGCTCTTCGCAGAAGCTCTCCCATTTGCAATTGTTTCAACCAAGCCTAAAGGCATCGTCCAAGTATTGCCAGACACTGATATTGTAATCAAAGAGGATGCAATCGATGAGGAAGAGAAAGGGGATGTTCAGACAATTTCATATGAGGATATCGGGGGTCTGGGCGACCAGCTGCAGAAGGTCAGAGAAATGATAGAACTCCCTCTCAAACACCCCATCCTGTTTCGAAGACTGGGAATAGATCCTCCCAGGGGAGTATTACTTCACGGACCTCCAGGTACTGGAAAAACGCTAATCGCCAAGGCGGTAGCATCGGAGACTAAAGCGCATTTCACTTCCATTAATGGTCCTGAGATTATCTCGAAGTATTACGGAGAAAGCGAGAAGCAGTTGAGAGAAATATTTGAGGAAGCTGCCGCCAACACTCCAGCTATAATTTTCATCGACGAGCTAGATAGTATTGCTCCCAAGAGAGAGGATGTAAGCGGAGAAGTTGAGAGAAGAGTGGTCGCTCAATTACTCACCTTACTTGACGGAATGCAGGGTAGAGACAATGTTGTTGTCATTGCCGCTACCAACAGGCAAGACGCTATAGATCCAGCTCTCAGGAGGCCCGGAAGATTTGATCGTGAGATAGAGATTGGCGTTCCTTCCAAGAATGGAAGAGCCGAGATAATTGGAATCCACACACGAGGAATGCCGATAAGTGATGATTTCGACGTAGAATGGCTACTTGACAATACCAATGGATTCGTTGGGGCCGATATCTCAGCACTTGTTAGAGAGTCCGCAATGAAGGCTCTCAGACGGTACTTACCTGAAATTGACTTGGATGAGGACCAAATACCTCCAGAAGTACTAGAAAAGATGGCAGTAATTATGGCCGATTTCAGGATGGCCATCAAGGAGGTTGAGCCAAGCGCACTTAGGGAGATTTACCTGGAAGTACCAGAAGTATCCTGGGATGAAGTTGGTGGGCTACAAGAGATCAAAGATAGACTAAAGGAAAGTATTGAATGGCCACTCACCAAGCCAGAATTGTTCGAGCACTTTGGTATTAACCCGCCAAGGGGAATAATATTGTTCGGTGCCCCCGGAACAGGTAAAACACTCCTTGCCCAGGCAATAGCCAACGAGGCCAAGGCCAACTTCATCACCATCAAGGGACCAGAGCTAATATCCAAGTGGGTCGGTGAATCGGAGAAAGCCGTCAGAGAGGTATTCAAGAAGGCCAAGCAGTCTAGTCCTTCGATTATCTTCTTAGATGAGTTTGAGAGTATAGCTGGAATCAGGAGATCTAGTTCGGGAGAAGGCTCCGATGTCATCAACAGAGTGGTGAATCAGTTGCTAAGCAGTATGGACGGTGTTGAGGGCATGGAAGGAGTGATTGTTGTTGCAGCCACTAACCGTCCAGAAATGATTGACCCCGCTCTTCTGAGGAGTGGAAGATTCGAGAGAGTCATGCATGTCCCCCCTCCTGATCCAGAGGCACTAAAGGCAATCTTGAAGATTCACACAGAAAATATGCCTCTTGGAAAATTCTCACTTGACGAGATAGCATCTAAGCTCGAAAACTATACCGGTGCAGACATCGAAGCAGTCTGTAGGGAGGCAGGACTTATCGCTATGAGAGCCGATAGGAAAACAGTGAGTAAGAAGCATTTCGAAGAAGCAGTCGAAAGAGTAAGGCCTACTGTTACCGATGAGATGATGCTATACTACAACAGGATGGAAGATCTTCTAACCAGTGGTTTGCAATCAGTAAGAAGGCTACCCGACAGTCTCGCAGGAATAGAATCTGTCTGAGGTGGAAAATATGCCAACAACATTCGGCAGAGAGCTACTAGGTAGGGATGTATTGGATGCTTCAAGCGATAAGCTTGGGACAATGGCAGATTTCAGCGTGGATATGGATACAGGCTCAATTGTCTCACTTCTAGTGGTGATAGACCATGGAATAGACCCCGAGTTCCTTCCATGGCCAACAGCAGATGGACTGCTGTCTGTTCCAGTTTCAGAAGTAGCAAACATAGGTTCTGCGATACAGCTATCTCGTTAAACTCCTGATGCGTGAGTGTTCATGGCCCCACAACGGTATTAATACGAAGTTAAGGCTCGATAGCCATCCCTATAGATGGAGGTATAGGCATGGCAGACTTCAATGCATCAATCAGAAGGCTGTCATCACCTAAATTTAGGAGAGGCGCATCGATTACCGCCTTCTGGATTCTGATAGGTATCCTCGCCACAGAAATCCTACAGACATACTTGGTTGATGGGGAAACCCAGCAATCTGCATATGGCGATGATTGGAATGATTTAGGATCTTTCAGATCAGATATCAATAATATGGGTATCGAGACAAATGCATTGGTATCTAGTCCACTATTACTTAGTGAGATAGATTATCCAGAAGAGGCTGTCTTCATAGTCTCGGGAGTCGAGAGGGATACTATCTCATTACCAAGATTTACCGGTGATGAGACTGTAATCGAGCTCACCGAAAGCGATGGATACACCAATTCAGAGATTTTAGCGATCGAGAATTTTGTCCAGAGAGGAGGAACTGTTATCCTTATGGATGATTTTGGGTATTCTGCTCAATTAGCCAGTCAGTTCGGACTTGATTACTCTGGACATAGGCTGTATGACGGCCAGGCTTACGCTCACGAACTAGATTACAACTACGTATGGATTAACACAACCTCTGCCTACAACTTCACAACCAACTCTGGCTCACTATCTTCTGTCAATCCTTGTCTGAAGGACTCTGACGGCGATCAAGTAATCGATTTATTAGACATTGAGCCATTTAATTCAGACATCACCACTTCTGGGATATCACTCGGTGATGCCGGACTCTGCTCTCACAGATTCGATACGATTACTTCAACATGGGACTTCTCAGAGGGCTATGAAATTCTAACCAACGGGCCATCGGCATTCGAGAAAGACAGCTCCTACAATCCTGTTGAAAATAGATATGCAATTGGTCGGTCCACTCTAGACTCCTATCTAGATACCAATGACGATGGAAATCTGACCGTCGGCTTCGAAGCCGCAGGAATCGAGGATGACGAACAGGGCCCCTTTGCAGTCTATGTGAGATACTGCTTCGATCGTCTTTGCATAGATTCCGATTCAGGGAGGGTTCACTTTGTTTCCGACGGTTCTCTGTTGATTAATTCACTATACGACCCCGATTTCGACTCAGATTACTCTGGATTAGTCCCAAGTAACGATAATAGAAAATGGGCCCTTGACATCATTGCAGAGGCCCTTCTAATTGGCAATTCCAGCACTCGAGCATCAGAAAACGCAATAGTCATCTTCGATGAGAGTAGACATCAACAATCAAATATTGGCGGAGATACATACAATCTTCTCTACTATCTTCTAATTTACTTCACAAATGACTGGATGGCAATGCTAATACTATTCCTAGGTCTTTTTATCTCTCTTGAGGCTGTTCTAATCAGAAAAGAAGATCCAGATGAGTGGAGACACGTTTTCAGGATTATTTACTATGGATTCGGAGATGCAAGAAGGTACGAGTACTATCAAAGGCCACAAAAAATTAGACAGGTCCTTCTCACTAGGATAAGAAATGTCAATGCCATGTCAAGAGAAGAGTTTGACGCTCTTCCAGCAGCCGAACTTCAGAGGATGGTAGATGATAAGGTTCTGACAGATTTCATATTCAATGATAGGAGATACAAAACCGACGAATTGGTGGGTATTGTAAAGAGGATTAAGGATTGGGGATCTACTGATACAGAGGGAGTTGAATAGATGTGGACTAGAAAGGCCGCAATAATGTTGACCAGTGGTATCAGTTTGATTCTTGTTGGAATGATGATTTCAAATTTCCAACTGATGATAATAGGCCTATCCTTCATCTCGATGTTGGCAATCAATGGTTGGGTAGCAGGGCATTCCGATTTAACTATACTCAGAGAGACCTCTGCGACAAACGTCTACAAAGGCGATGACATTGTTGTATCTCTTACAATTACTAATAACTCATACAGAAGAACTCAACAATTGGAGCTTTTCGATAACGTGCCTCATGAGATGAAAATGCGGAAAGGAATCAACCAAATGAGAATGAACTTAGGGCCTAGGCAGTCAACCACAATGAAGTATGTAGTCCGCTGTCCACTAAGAGGACATTACACCGTAGGCCCGGTTTCTGTGAGATATCGTAACGCATTCAATCTCTTCGTGAGCGAAACCAAAGTTGATGATAGGTCCGATATCACAGTCTTCCCTCAAATTAGGGATATAGAAGAAGCGCTTCTAAGATCTGATGTCCCTAAGATGTATTCCGGAGCGACGACTCTGAAAACTCCAGGTCCCGGAATGGAATTCTACGCACTCAGGGAGTATCTTCCAGGAGACTCATTCAGATCCATTAACTGGAAGGCTCTAGCGAGAACTGGGGAGATGATGGTTAATGAGAAGACAAGGGATGCAGTAACCGATGTATTCGTCATTGTTGACACTAGGGATGTTTCCAGAATAGGTACCGTACTCAAGAATCCCCTAGAGATGGGTACGGTAGCCGCAGCCTCCGTCTCCAATTATTTCCTAAAGAGAAGAGACTCCGTCTCTCTTGTTACCTATGGCTCGAGGATGGATTATCTTCCTCCAGAAACTGGAGATAAGCAGTACTTCAAGATTCTCAGTGGCCTTGCATCCGTACAGCCAAAAGGCTCCATGCCTTTGCAAGCTGTCACTAATGCCCTATCTCCCAGGATAAGCAGGGGCTCACCAGTTTTCATCATCAGTAGTCTTGAGGGAGATGGCACAACTCTGCCAGCGATCAGAAGTCTATCTGGGAAAGGACATGAGGTCATCGTGCTATCTCCGAGTAGCATAGACTTGGAGAGGCTGGTAAGTAGAATTCCTCGGATGTCTTATGAAGTTCTGAAACTTGAGAGACAGAACAGGCTCACGGCAATAGCCGGTTATGGTGCTAAGGTTATAGATTGGACCCCCGATGTTGAGCTCTCTCAGGCACTATTACAGATTAATTTGAGTTAGGGATGGATGGATATGGTAGACAAAATAGTTTCAGAGAATTACTCTCTGGAGATTTCAAGTCTGAGAAGAAGATGGAAAATAATTTTCCTTCAACTCATCTCAACTGCTGCTCTATTTGCTCTGATGAATAAAATGATCAAGTTATACGGCTCCTGCTCCGATACATTCGTGGAATCATATGATGGTGCTAACTATTGGTGCCCATCGTATGAGCATACGAGAGGGCTAATTTGGTTCCAAGAGCAAACAGGTTCTCTCATTCTTCCAGATATTGTTCACGGATTAGATCAAACTGGAAACATGTCACTTGTCGCTCCATTGATACTCTGTGCTATCCTAACAGCCATCTGGATTTACACACTCACTGCGAAGGAAAATATAAGCAAGAATATCAAGAGAGTAGCTTTCGGGGGAATGCTAGCATGGGGGCTACTTCCGTTTGTTGTATCTTGGCTGGTTGCGATATCTAACTTTGGAATCCACCTGCCATGGGGGCCAACAGACGAACTAAACCATTTAGATAATCTCCTGGAACCCCTTCTCTTCATAATTGAGCTAGTTTTCTTGGGTATAGTGTTCGCTCCAGTACTCTCTGGATTGATGGGTATTTGGGGCCTTTCTAGGAAACTTTTGGCATGGACCGTTGGATATTATCTGACAGTAATCGGAATACATGCTATCCTGACCTTTGAAGGCATTACCGAGTCAGTCGATCTTGGGCTCTCTCCACTTCCAGCTCAGATAGGGGAGGCTACCTTGTTAGGAGGATTGGTATCCCCCTTGTCTCTGAGCTTGATGCAAGTAGCCATCCTTCTACTGGTGTATCTAGAATCTGGCTCTGCGGTCATATCGAATATGGAGTATGCCTCAATGCTTCCAGGAGATGCAAGAAGGGACCCAGAATACGTGCGGCAGTTCAACAATGTTGTAAATGGCCACATTGCTCATTTGATTGGCGTCATGGCTCTTGTAGCTCTAACTACGGCAATTGCCCTTGAATTCGATGATTTCCTAATATCTACAGTTAGCGCTCTTTCTGGTGGACAATGGGCGGGACAGGTGAAGGAGTCACTAGAGCTACAACTGACCTATGGGAAGGTAATCTCTGCAGGCCTATTCCTGATAGTCGTAGCAGGAATGAGATTTATTCTACCTTGGCAGAGAGTTACCGGAATGGTTGAAACAGCCTTTCTCAGATTCAAATCAACCAATAACTAGGCTATCTGACTCCAATTAAGGAGCTAATCAGTTTGAAAATAAAGTCAGAAACAAGAGGTATCACAAAAATTAGAAGAATTACTGTGAGAAATTCACTTTCCATTCCAAAGGAGGATTCAACAGCCAAATTAATGTCCTCGAAGAAAATTAAACCCGAACAAAATACACATAAAATAACTGCTCTCTCAGGCCATGAAGAGTATCGCCTTCCTTCTGTGAACTTTCGTCCCAGTAGGGTCCCGCGCGCTTGCATTGCCGCCTTGAAAGCGACTACCAATATCAAAAATGCCCTTGATTTAGAAATCTAATACACATTGGGTTCAAGTCAAACCCCTCCCGGGATGGGTTATGGACGGAGCCATATCAGTTACCAAGTGTAGCCGATGTAAGCTACCCTCCATTATTCACCAGCCCTATAGTGGACAGCATCTCTGTGGCAGGCACCTGTCGGATTCTGTTCGAAGGAGAACCTCCCGAGAGTTGAGGAGGCAACTAAGACTCCCAAAGAATGCAAGAAAAGAAAACGGTAACCCCTTCGTGGTTTTAGTGGCTGTTTCAGGAGGAAAAGACTCTGCAGTCCTCCTCACTATGATGAAGGACATCATTGGAAGCAGGAGGGACATTAGTATTGTAGCTGGCTGTGTAGACGAGGGAATCGATGGATACAGATCCCCTTCCTTGGAGTGTGCAAGAGATCTTTCTGAAAATCTAGGAGTTGATTTCGTAACCTTAAGCTATGAGGAAATGGGATATGATAGAATGGACAAGGTAGTATCCAAGATTCCAGGGATGGGGGAGCTCTATGATGAGGCCAATGGAATGATGCCCTGCTCATTTTGCGGTGTTTTCCGGAGACAGAGTCTAAACTCTCTCGCCGAAAAGGTAGGGGCTGATGTAATGGCTTTAGGCCATAATTTAGACGACATGGCACAATCAATATTGATGAATCTCCAGAAAGGAGAGATAGAGAGATCAGTCAGATTGGCCCCTCATACTTCAGCTCCAATCGAAGGCATGGTTCCAAGGATAGTTCCACTCAGATGGATACCCGAACAGGAAATTCACGCCTACGCTATATTCAACTCTTTACCGATCCACCATGGCGATTGCCCTCATGCACCAGGTGCTCAGAGACAGCAGAGTAGAGCAATAGTAGCTCAGCTCGAGTCACACACTCCAGGAGCAAGACATGGCCTTCTTCACTCTCTTGATCAGATTAGAGAGATCCATAGGGAAGTACATCCAGATCCTAATAGCAAAATTGGCAGTTGCTCCCTTTGTGGAGAGGCAACATCTAGACCTGTATGTCAATCGTGCACAATGAAGAAATGGCTTTCAGAAATACCCTAAGTGATCCTATGTTCGTTAATATTGCGGGATACAGATTCGTAAATCTCCCTGATAGAGACTCTATGAGGGAACCCTTTAGAGAAAAGTGCAATAATCTGGGACTCAAAGGAACTATTCTTCTAAGTCACAATGGAATCAATTTTTTTCTCGCTGGGAAAAAGGAATCAATTGATGAATATAAGTTATTCTTGGAAGAAGATGTCAGACTAAGAGGAATTTCTATGCATGTATCAAAATCAGATTATCAACCATTTCGTAGAATGCTTGTCAGACTCAAAAAGGAAATTATCTCATTAGGAATCGATGAAATCAGACCAGCTGATAATGAAGGTAGATATATTCAACCAGTTGATTTCAAGAAATGGCTTGACGAAGGTCGAGAGGTAATAGTTCTTGATACTCGGAACGACTATGAGCTCAGAGTCGGAACTTTTGAAAATGCCGTAGACCTTGATATCAAGTCTTTCAAAGAGTTCCCCGATGCCGTTGAAGAACTTGAATATGATAAATCAACTCCTGTCGTGATGTTCTGTACAGGAGGGATAAGGTGTGAGAAAGCTAGCATGGTAATGGAAAGGAAGGGTTGGGAAGAAGTTTACCAAATCAAAGGAGGAGTGCTAGGATACTTCAGAGAAACTGGAGGTTCTCATTGGAATGGGGACTGCTTCGTATTCGATCAACGCGTAGCACTCGACAAGAATCTTCATGAGGCCGATCACGAAATGTGCTTCAAATGCAGGGAGCCTCTTTCTCCTGAGGACTTAGAGTCTGACAAGTATTCTGTTGAGGAGTACTGTCCATTCTGCTACGATAAGTTGGTTGGTCTGGCATGAAGAAGATCAACTTCTCGGAGAAACTATCGGAGTTCTCGGACCATTGGTCTCCAAAGGTAATTGCTGAGATGAACGATTACCAATTTAAGTTAGTCAAGATAGAGGGAGATTTCATTTGGCACAAACACTCTGATACAGACGAGACATTCATCGTCCTTGAGGGGTCTATGTTTATTGAGCTAGAGGACGGGATGGTTGAGTTGAATGAGGGAGAGATGTGCATAGTTCCTAAGGGAGTGAATCACAAGCCATTTGCTCTCGAAGAGTGCAAAGTGATGCTAGTAGAGCCCAGAGGTGTACTCAATACTGGAAATATCAACAATAAATTGACCGCGCCCAAAGATGAATGGATTTAGGTTGACTCTTC
This sequence comes from uncultured Candidatus Poseidoniales archaeon, assembly GCA_964016345.1. Taxonomy (GTDB): domain Archaea; phylum Thermoplasmatota; class Poseidoniia; order Poseidoniales; family Thalassarchaeaceae; genus MGIIb-O5. The sequence continues at coordinate 16,601 of CAXHFM010000015.1, forward strand.
TTTCAGGCCTAGAGTTAATTGCAGTGAAACCGCCAACAGGAATATTACGCCCGCGACTCTGAAGCACGTGTGGAATGTCCAAATCCCAGTACCCTCGACAGTAACTGACCAGAGGTATGCCGCCAACAGCGGTCCTAGGATCCTAGCGAGTGCCCCGTATCCTTCTTGAGCCCCCATAACCATCCCCAATTCATGTCCCCCATTCTGAGCTTCAAAAGTCAGAAGAGAAGATTGAGTAGGTGAGAATAATCCATTCCCAATAGCTAAACCTGCTGAAGATCCTAGAATTAGCCAGGCTGATTCCGGGGGAACATAGGGCAGACTGGCTATCCCGAGACCACTTAGTACGGTACCTAGTATCATCAGTCTATGCATTCCGAATCTATCACTTAGCGGGCCTATCAGTCCACCTTGAACTATCACACCCAGAAGTCCGATAAAAGCGAATATCCACCCATTCTCCATCTCGCTCCATCCCAGCCCTCCACTGTCAACAGACATGGCAGTGAATAGAATGAATGTACCATGCATCATACTGAACGCCATTAGGAAAAGGAAGTTGATCAGTACAAGTGTGGAGATAACGGGTATCTTTAGCACACCTATGATATTCGAAAATGTATCGGCCAGTTTCTTTAATGAACTCTCTCGAGCCTCGGACTTTTCCTTAGGATTCAGGCTCTCTTCTAACCAGAAGTAAGCAAGACTGAGTGATATCAGCGAAAGAAGGCTTGAGAAAATACAAGGTAGGAGATACTCATAATCTCTCCAAAAATTAGTATCAAAAACTCCACCAATACCTGCTGCTGGATCTGAGAGGATGCCGCCTATGAATGGACCAATCATAAATCCAAGACCGAATGCAGCTCCTAGCATACCCATTCTTCTAGGGATCATTTCAGCAGTACTGATATCTCCAATGTATGCTCTAGCTACTGCAATATTTCCATTTCCTGCCCCTGACAGGAACCTAGCAATTATGGCCATCTCCAGACTATTTGAAAGTCCGAATACTATGAAGAAGACCGAGTTCGATACTAGACCAAACATGATTACAGGCCTTCTACCAATCCTATCGCTAAGCGATCCCAGAATTGGCGTAAATAGGAACTGGGCTAGTGAGTACACCGCAATCACTACACCTACCCAAAAATCCCTACTTCCCACATCATTGATTCCTTGGCCAGATGCTAGGTCCTGAATAAAATAAGTAAGGAAAGGAATTACTATAGTGAAACCTAACATGTCTACTAGGACAACTAGGAACAATACAGTCATCGGCGAGCGTCTACTGATTTTTGAACTCAATTAGATCACTCCGAGGGGACAAGAGAAAGGTTCCTGTCCCGTGTCGTAATCTCAGCAAAAATCCCAGCCACAAACTCCTCCATTGGAACTCCATTAAGTTGTTCGCCCCCTCTTGATCTAATCGAAACAGTCCCATTCTCAGTCTCTTCATCACCAATTATGACCATGTATGCGGGCCTCATTTTTCTATGAGTTCTTATTTTCTTCCCTACTGTATTGTCAGAATCATCAACCTTCACCCTAATTCCAGACTCGTGCAATGTATTGGCAACAGTGGCAGCATGAACCTTATGCTTCTCTGATATGGTTATGATTTGAACTTGAACTGGTGATAGCCAAGTGGGGAAGTTACCCGCCCAATGTTCTGTTAGGAATGCTACAAACCTCTCATGGGTAGAAAGTGGGGCCCTGTGAATCACGAATACCTCGCCGTTCTCATGCCCTGTCTCGTCAGTATATGTTAGTTTGAATCTCTCTTTCGCAGCGAAGTCCAGTTGTATTGTCGACATAGATTCTTCGCGGCCCAGAAGGGTCCTGAATTGAATGTCAATCTTAGGGCCATAGAAAGCCGCTTCTCCGATCGCTTCGACATATTTCACCCCTAGATCATCGAGAATATTTCTTAGATGGTTCTGAGTTGTTTCCCAGTTCTCAGGCTGATCAATGTATTTGTCAACATTATCTGGATCCCATAATGATAACCGAAAGTAGTAATCATCGAATCCAAAGGTAGAGTAGTAATCTTGAACCATCCTGATGTTATCAGCAACTTCTGAGGCAACTTGATCAAGCGTGCAATAAATGTGAGCATCGTTCATTGTAAGCATTCTGACTCTCAGTAAGCCAGCTAATGTTCCAGATAGCTCGTTCCTGTAAACAGTTCCATACTCAGCGATTCTCATAGGCAATTCTCGGTATGATCTTCTTTTGTTTCCATATACTAGATGGTGGAAAGGGCAATTCATCGCCTTCATGTAATACTCGCCATCATCCATCTCCATAGGTGGATACATCCCCTCAGCATAGTGTGGCAGATGTCCACTAGTCTCGAAAAGCTCTTTCTTTCCGAGTACCGGAGTTGTTACGCGCAAGTATCCGTAAGCCTCCTCAGTCTTCACTGCGAACTTCTCAATCTCTCCTTTCAGAGTCTCACCATTTGGTAGCCAGACAGGTAGTCCCTTCCCAATCATCTCGTCAGTCATGTAGAGCTCCATTTCCTTACCGATTTTCTTGTGATCTCTCTTCGCTGCCTCTTCGAGTTGCCTCATTCTCTCTTGTAGCCCAGCCTTATCTGGATAACACATCCCGTATATTCTAGTGAGGGACTCCCTCTTGCTATCTGCTCTCCAATACGCCTGGCTCGTACTCAAGAGTTTGAACCATCTAAGATGTGAAGTGCTGGGAACATGAGGGCCTCTACAGAGACTGTCTCTTATACACATCTGACGCTGCCGACGAACATAGGCG
>CAXHFM010000016.1:0-19132 GCA_964016345.1 uncultured Candidatus Poseidoniales archaeon
TCAGCGACTGCGGGTATAGCATTTCTCATGAAAACAATTTCTGCCTCTATCGGCGGTAAGCTTTCCAGGGGGGAATCTCTTCTCGATTTACTTCCATTCGAGCTACCTTTAGATTCTGCTGCAATACTTCCAATTTGGGCATCTACTACCCTTCTGACTCTGGGTATATTGTGCTCGGTACTAGTTTTCAAATTTACACTACCCAAGATTGTTAGGATAGAATAGCTTATCCCAAATTCCGGAAAATCTCTTGAAGTCTATTGGAAAAGGCCTCAGGGTTTAGCCCCACCTTTGATATGCTTGCCCTTCCGTTCTCTGACCATAAGGAGCGATTGTGAGTATCTTTGGCTTCTTCAAGAGCCGCATGCCATGCGGAGTAGTCATCCCTGGGAAGCAACCTCCCTGAAAACCCATCAATAATTGTCTCTCTGAATCCGCCCTCGTTCACGAAAAGAGCAGGTGTACCTAGTGCCTGGGCCTCTATTGGAGTAAGTCCGAAAGGCTCTGAATGGGCCATACTGACTACCGCGACTGCCCTCCTAATAAGACTACAAAGCTCAGAAGACTCAAGCCTCGGGGCTACCCAAATCCCCACCTTACTCGACTTCGCGTGTTTAATTAATGAATCAATAGACTCCTCTTCCCCACCACCAACTAATGCGAGAGACAGACCACTACCTGCCAGCATGGAAATCGTCTCCCAACCTCCTTTCACCCAACTCGCCCTTCCAATGGTTACTACATACTGCCCCTCGATTCCAACCATGGGAAATGCCTCTGAACTTGGAGATTCAGAGGAAAACTCTTCGGGATCTAAACTGGGAGGCAACACCCCCGATGGAATTCCATACACATCACCGATTCTCGAGGATGTGAACTTTGAATTTCCACTTATAGCAGTCTTATCCCTAAATGAAAGCATCCTTATCCTTGACAGGTCCTTTCTTCTAGCCATGCTCAAAGCCGCTCTAGTAAAGCCAAGGTTACGTCTAGGGGATCCATCTACCATTCGATGTAAGACATCCTCATGAAGGCCTCGATGCGGTTCAAGAAGGTGCAAATGCAAAGAAATAGCATCAGGAATGATTTCCAATATGGAAAGGCTCCCGTCACCACTGGTTAGGTGAACATAGTCTAAATCTACAAAACTCTCAACTAATCCTACGACTGATTTCCAAATCTGCAAAGAACTGGAGAACTCTTTATCCAATATCCTAGATATAGCCTCTCGGGGAGGCTTCCAATAAATATCCGGCTTCATTAGTTTAATGCCATATTCTTCACAAATCGAGTCGAGCTGTGGAGCACTGTCAAGAGTGGCCACGGAAACCTCGAATTTCTTTGATAGAGCGGGAAGGTTCCTGATAATATCCCTTTCAGCCCCCCCCATCGCAGAGAAGCTACCCTTGGCAACAAGTAATCTGGCTCGGGCCCTACCCACTCCCTCACCATTGCGCGCCATGAACCTCCATCCTCCGTCCTCGTTTAAGTTCGATACGCCTTGGTGCGGCCATGGTGAGGAGAGTTCTGCTAGTCAGGGGAGGGCGTCTCGCTGAGAACTCGGGCTTAGGCAGAGCTCATCAGGCGATCGAGTCATTACTGGAAAAGGCGCTTGTACCGCAGTGGACTAAAGTCGGAACCATTGAGCACGAACAAGTAACCGGACCTGTCCAAAGAGCACTAATGAGATGGTATACTCATCCTAGGTCAGTGACCAAATTATCTGAATCCACACCTGCAGATATTATCCACATTACTGACCAGGAACAGGCTCATCTGGTTCCCAAGAAATGTCCAGTACCGGTTATAGTCACAGTTCACGATCTCTTCAATATTAGCCCCAGGAAGATAATCGGAGGAGATGTTACTGTATCAGTCGGAGAACAAAATCCCGGCCTCTTCAGAAGAAGAGACTTGAAGATGCTGAAGAAAGGGCTAAGAAGGGCGGATATGATAATATGTATCTCCGAAAGTACTCTAATGGATGTCCGGAGGATGTTTCCCGGAAAGAAAACGGCTCTTGTAAGACACCAGATAGACACAGAATATTGGAGTCCGTTCTCAAATCCCAAACCCCGTGAGCTTCTAGGGGACTTTGATATTGAATCCAAGATGTTGATAGTTACTTTAGGCAGTGATGAAGAGAGGAAAAGGCTAAACTTCGCCAAAAAAATAATTTCTTCACTACCCGATGAGGTTTCAAAAGATATCAATACGATTCACATTGGAAGCGAGGTCAAGCTTACTGATGATCAATTACTTGCCGCTCTACAGAGCGCAGAGGTCCTACTCTTCCCCAGTGCCGGTGAAGGCTTCGGATACCCCCCAGCTGAGGCAATGGCCGCCGGTTGCCCAATCATAGCATCAGACCTTCCGGCTCATAATGAGATAATTCCCAGCAGGTGCCTCCTTCCTGCCACTTCTACTCAGGATTGGGTGGATGAGATAGTCCGAATCCATTCTGAGTGGAGGGCCGCAGGAGGGGTCCCCAGACATCCCTCAGAGGAATTGATGAATCACATAGAGAACCTCCTAAGTCCAAAATCTCAGGGCGCCTCACTCGCTGAAGCATATAGCGATGTACTGAAAAAATGACCAACTGAAATAGCTTAGTTCACGAACAACCACTGATTATAAACTCGTTAATTCTGGGATGCTCATGCTGGAGGTCAATGGGCTAAAGAAGGGGTTTGGCTCCGGCAGTAGGAGACTTGAGGTACTAAAAGGAATAGACCTCAAGATAGAGTCCGGAGAGCTCGTAGCTCTAATGGGACCTTCCGGATGTGGCAAATCTACTCTGTTGAATATCATAGGTGGCCTCTTGGAGGCCGATTCAGGCTCCATTTCCCTTACTGAGTTCGAGTATGGTACTTACCCCCCGAGCAGAGTGGTGGACGTTAGGAGGAAAGGAGTGGGCTGGATCTTCCAGGATTTCCATCTAGTGGATAGGCTATCTGCCTTGGACAATGTGATTTTCGCACTCGAGCTCTCTGGTGTACCGTCATCTCAAGCAGAAAGTCAGGCAATGGATGCCCTCAGGAAGGTGGGTCTCTCTGATAGAATGAACTTCATCCCCGACCAGCTATCTGGTGGACAGAGGCAGAGAGTGGCCATAGCTAGGGCAATTTCTGGATCCAGACCCTTAATTCTAGCTGATGAGCCAACTGGGAATCTTGATGTTAAGAGCGCTGAGGGGATACTCAATCTGTTCAAGGAACTCTGCGAGGACTACGGAATTTCCGTACTAATGGTCACTCACGACCCCAACCTCGCGTCCAAGGCAGATAGGATGCTTCTCCTGAGGGATGGAGTTACGGCCGCTTCAGACATACGCTCTGCATGGGGAGTAGGGGGCAATCCCTGATGGATCTCCACTACCAAGAAAGTCACAGACCCACCAGGTCAATGACCTATCTTGAGGCAGTAAAAACAGGGCTTGTCAAGACAGGAGATTTTAGAGGAAGAGCATCAAGATCTGAATTCTGGTGGAACTTTCTCGACTACCTGCCTATTGCACCCGGACTGGTGATTGTAAATTTCTTCTACACGGGCGCCTTATCTGATCTAGCGGCATCATTAGGGAATGGATTGTTTACTACTCTAATCATCGGGCCATTGCTATATCTACTCGTTTTTCTACAACTATTCTTGTTCTTTTCTTTCACAACGGTTACTATACGTAGGTTGCATGATGTAGGTAGGTCTGGTTGGTGGCTACTTCTATCGCCTACAGTTCTAGGGTTGCTCGTTATTGGGTTCTTCCTATATTTAGAGGGAGAATCAAGCAAAAATAAGTATGGCGCTGTACCTACAAATGCCCCCATAGAAGCCTCTATGGGTGAGATTATTTCTGCAATTCCAGATAATCTGTCTATGTCCGCAAGAAGCGCTTGGATAGGTAGAGAAAGGGTCCTGGCAGTTTTCGCAGGAGTATTCCTAGCTTCACTTGTAATCACAACAGTCCTGGCCTACTCGGCAGGTCTCAGTGGGGCATTCCTGCAGTTCTCTCTCCAAGAGGAAATATTTGATGGTAAAGTGGACTTTGCAGAAGACCCCGATCCTGATTCAGAGGGCAGGACGAACGACTCAACATTGTGGGAATCAACCTGCTCTGAGTTGATAGAGATGGAAGAGATTTCTGATTGTGGCCTAGTGTTTGGGAGACAAGGAGTCAGGGTCAACGGGTTCTTTGATGAGGGAGGTATCATTCCACAACCGCTCAATGCTGTGGGTGCAACAGGAACCATTGGGGACTGGACTAATGTTAGTTGGGACTATCCAGAGGCATATGACTCAGGACCGCCAATCAATGATAGGAGGACAATTAGATTTTATGGAGATGGAATATGGGACGGAGATTTGGGCGAACGACATGCTAATCGAGTGATATACGGTTCTTGGCCGAGCTCCGGCGAGGAAGCATCTGCAAATCGCTCGATTATCCTCCCTTCAGAGATCGCCAGTAAGGCAGGGGTAGGTGTCAACGACACCATAGACACTCTGACTTTCTCCTACACCTACGATTATCTTGGATTTGCATCCATAGCCACAGGTTTCGATGACTGTCCCGGTGAAGAGTACTTCAACCAAGAATCAGGATACCTTTACTGTCAAGTGAACATGACGGTATACGACCTAAAGGTCGTCGCGGTTTACCAAGAAGGAGGAGCGGGGAACCCCACTTTGCTTTTCAACCCAATAATGGTATCAGATTCGGTACTTACTGAGGATCAGAAGCTCACTCTAATGACCAATGACCATGGTTATCTCGGTATCGCCATAGATAGAAACGAGCTCCCAGCGTCTTCCACTAGGGCGGCCACAGATTGGTTAGACGGTCTGAAGGGGGATATCGAAGGAGTAAACTATACGTCAGGTAATGACATAATGATTGAGTACAATGATTTGATTTCGGGAACCATAGGCTTCCTGAATATTTTCCTCGGGATAATCAGCGTGTTCGATTACATACTGATGATACCGATAGTCGTTCTTTCGTTCTCTGTCCTCATTTATGGCCTAGTACTATCACTGGAACAGAGGAGACGAGAGATTTCGATTCACAGGGTAATTGGAGGCACAGAGGCTGGCCTGACCTCAATGATACTCAGGGAACTGGCAGTGGTGGGCGTCATTGGGTGGTTTACAGGGTACCTCTTAGCGATGGCCTCGGTCCCAGTTGTTCTGGATGCTGTAGGATTCATGGCATTTGAGAGAAGTGACTTCAGAGTCGTTCCAACCCTGAGTGGCCTCGTTACTCTCCTCATATTCATGGTAACCGTGGGGCTTACCCTATTGTTCGGAAACTCCCGGACCAAAGACTTCCTCAGCATTGAAATCGACGAGGGAGTCAGGAGAGTCGCCACAAGAAAGAAGTCAAGGTTATGGCTGCACCTGATAATATTCTTTGTTGGAATCCTCTCATTCCTCGAGAGTTGGATAGAAAGCAATGGGGGCTTGGGACCAATTACATCGAGTGGGATTAGCTCAAACTTCATCGTAGACGGACTATTATTCCTCTTTGGCCCGTTCTTCCTGTGGATAGGGGGGGCACTAGTACTGGGTAGGATCGGCGCGGCCGGACCAAGGATTTTCACCACGCTGTTTGGCTGGAGCCCGGTTCTAGCTGATATCAAGAGAGGACTGAAGGGATCTGGATCAAGCGAGTCAGTGAACAGGCTAGCAATAATTCTTTTACTAACACTGTCGATAGTAACAGTGGCCGCTGTACAGGGGTACACTGGGACATTAGTAGATGAGAGGACAACCTCGGCTCAGACAGGTGCAGATCTACAGGTTCAGTTTGAAGAGCCAGTTTCCCAGCAACGTGCAATGCAAGAAGTGACCCTGGCAATCCAGAGGGCAGGAGAGTCCGAGATCGACTCAATAGACTATGTTACTTCAGTGGGGGACATATTCACCAATCAGAAAGGGGAAGGCTCTCTCCTCAGGACGTGGATTCTATTTGAGGGGCATGAAAATACTCTCCAATGGGATGAGCAGACCATCCCAGGGGATGATATTGATCTGGTATCGGCTCAGTGGTCATCCTTCGGGTTTACCGCTGGCTCTTCTGCCAGAAGTCAACTTGACATCTCTACAAAAGACATAGGTTCCAACACAACAATAGAGTATACATCATACAGTTTCGGTGGTTTGGACAGCGACATGAACCCAATCATCACTACCACTGTTACTGCAGCAGAAATCACCTACATGGGTGGGCACAGGTGGGTTCCAGGACTACAATCCTCTGAAGCAAATCAGGCAATAGTCATTGGTGAGGCTACCTACAAAGAACTTCTAGGTCAAACCGCAGTAGAGTCTTACACGTCCAATCGATGGTTCTTCGAACTTTGTGATGAAACCCAGAAAGACTGTAAGGATGCTTTGAAGACTCTGGGGGTCGAGATATCCAATGGTGTTGGAGTGGCATCATCCAGTAACTGGGGAACGAATCATGAGGCCAATGAGAGGACAGGAGGCCTAATCTTCGGGACCCCAGGTCTTCTGAGTCTACAATTCGTGGTAGCTTCGCTAGCGTCGATCGCATCGGCTTTCGTTTTCCTCTCTCTGGTCCTATCACAGAGAAAGAAAGAATTAGCCATCCTTCAGGCAATAGGAGCTAGTCCACAACAGGTATTGAGATTGGTTTTATTTGAAATCATGGCTATCTTGCTAGTTAGTATGGGACTAGGAGTAATACTTGGACTTGCAATATCCGAGGCTTTCAATGGGTTCTTCGGAGTCTTTGGATTTATCTTCCAGATTTTCCTAGGTCAAAGCGCTCCGATAGACAGAGATTTGGTCTGGCCATGGACTGAGCTGATACTCGTCAACGCTTCCGTCCTAGTCGCTGTTGTGATAGCATTGCTTTTCACCACTAGGAGGGCGCTGAAGTCCGATCTTGCCATAGTTCTGAAGGGGGAGTGATAGAATGGACGAAAACTTGGTAATACTGGAAGCCAAAAATATGTACCATATCTATGAGAGCCTGAGTCTTGAGGGGAATGTTGTCGCCTTGAGGGGCCTCAACGTCAGAATCAACGAGGGCGAGGCCGTAGCCGTAATCGGGCCCTCCGGATCAGGCAAGTCCACTCTTCTGAAGTGCCTAGGGGGACTAATGAAACCATCATCTGGCTCAGTCTCCTTAGGAGGCAGGGAGATGATTAGGATGACTGGTAACGAACTAGTAAAACTCCGTCAAGAGACAGTTTCTTTCATCTTCCAAGACTCAAATTTACTCCCGGATCTAAATGCGTTAGATAATGTTGCACAACCACTCAGGCACCAGGGAGTGATGCCAGGTCCAGCTAGAGCGAAGGCAATGGAGCTACTTGAGAAGCTAGCGATGGGAGACAGGTGGATGGGAATGCCAGAGCAACTCTCTGGAGGGGAGCAACAACGAGTGGCTATAGCCAGGGCACTGATAACCAATCCGAAGCTAATTCTCGCAGATGAGCCCACAGGTGCATTAGATCCTATAACCAGCAGGGAGGTTCTAGAGCTTTTCGAGAGGCTGCATAAGGAAGAGAGTGTGGCATTCTTGCTGGTGACTCACAACAGGGACGTGGCATACTTCTGCGAGAGGTCCTTAGAGCTCAGAGACGGAAGATTCGTTGCGCAACATGGAACTGATTTCGATATGGCAGATCTCTCAGATACTAGAGAACTAATTATAGATGAAACCGGGACAATAACACTACCTCCAGACCTCCTTCTAAAGCTAGGTGGGCCAGGTAGATTCGATGTCCCTGATGCGGATAGGGATTCCCTGAAGCTTGAGAGGGTTGAGGATGAGAAAATAGAGGTAACCTCCAAGACTATCAGAGTACTAGCACCAACCTGTCCCGCTTGTAATCATGACTACTCAGACTCAACAGATCAACTGTGTCCTGAATGTGGTTCCAGTAGGCCAATGGTTCAAGCTTGAGGAAGTAGGAACCTCTGTGGCTTGGCTATCCCGAGGTCCTTGGGTAGCTCCCTTATGGCAACGGGTAGCTCGACTGGAATCATCTCTTTTCCTATGAGAGCGACTCTGCTCTCCCTCCTGTCTGAAAGAACCTCTCGTCCAACCATTGGTGCCAGCTTTTCAGAGAATTCTAGAATCTCTTTGTGAGTCGGCATATTCTCAATCGAAAGATTGTTTCTACTGTTCCCCACATTGACATAACCCTTCGCCTCGATGAAATTAGGATCAGCAATATTATCCAGTCTAGCGTAGTCTTCGTGGTATCCCATAGACTCGTGTTTGATCAGCGTGTGCCTACAAACCGTTCTCGTATCTAGACTGGGTAACAATTCCAGAGTCTCTTCAAGCTTGTGAAAGGCTCCTTGGTCAAATTTAGGTTTACATAGCCTATCGAATATCTCCTTATTGGGGGCATCCACTGAAACATAGAGCTGAGTGGGTAATGGATCCAGATTCTCAATCACCTTGGGGAGGCTTCCATTGGTCACTAAGAACGTTGAAGTGCCATGATTGTGACAAACTTCCAAGAATTCACCCAATCTTGAATATAGCGTAGGCTCACCGTTCAGAGAAATGGCAACATGCTTAGGATTCTGAGCATCAAGAAACTTCTCCTTGTCAGCCTTCGGATTTCCACCAAAGCCCGTCAGAAGTCTTCTGTGAGCTTTCACAGACTCCAGATACAACTCATATGGATCATCATCAATTTTGTTGAGCGAGTCTGAGTGGGGTTCTCTCCAGCAGTAGGTGCATCCAAGATTGCATGTGTCCACATTTGGCGCCATCTGCATACATCCGTGACTTTCTATTCCGTAGAATGTGCCCTTGTAGCAAGAACGATCGGCAATCAGACTCTGCTTGGTCCAATGGCATACTTTCACACCACCATGCTCGCCTACCAGCTGGTATTTCTGTTTGGAGAGCTTTGCCGCGATTCTAGGCTCTATCTTGGTCATGTGTCCTTGCATGATGATCCCCACTCCGTATCCCTCAGAGGGGACGTGTCGAGGAGCTTGCGTATGAGTAAGTAGATATCAACCCTCACTCGTACTTAATTCCCGTCCCATATGCAAAAATCTCCACTCCTCTAACAGTATTCTTACTGTTCGACGATTGTGGAGTCATGTTAGCTGTGTCTATTCTGACGTTAATGACCTCATCCCATCCTTCAGCTTCGGCTTGATCTCGCAATCTCTGCATAACCTCGGCTCTTCCAGCAGATATTACCTGCTGGAAAACAGTAACACTGCCTCCAATCAGATTATTCAAGAATCCTATCATCAGGTGCCAGTGACTGGGCCCGAACACACCGTTAGCGTGGACTAGTCCGGAACTCGATACATTACTCCTGTAGCCTCCATCAATGGTGTTCAGGATCCCTCTTCCACCCCTTCTCTGTCTAAGTGACACTTTTCTTTGATTTGCATCTGCATGCATCCGTTCTACATTTCCAGTGCTGAATACTGCCCCCCATAGGAACATAATCGGGTAGACAATCGTCCAAATTATCCCAAATAATGCTAGAAGGATGAAGGGAAGTAATAGAACTAGAAGGACCGGGAAACCCCCTCCCCCTCTTGTATCACTCTGAGCAGCCACATTCATCGAAAATATCAAAAATACCAATATGGAAGATGTGCAGAAGAATCTGAAATTAGCAATGGCTGCTTTCATTGTTCAACACCTATTCGTATTTGACCGCAGTTCCGTAAGCGAATAGCTCGGCGGCTCCAGATGTAATAGCTGAGGTAGCGAATCTGACATTGACAACTGCCGTAGCGCCAATTGATATCGCGTCCGCGACCATTCTTCCGACAGCCTCGTTACGAGACTCCTGAAGAAGCTCTGTGTATTGAGTCAATTCTCCACCGACAATGTTCTTCAATCCAGCAAAGATATCCTTTCCAACGTTTTTCGCCCTCACTGTGGATCCACTAACCACTCCCATCGCTTCTGTAATCACTTTGCCTGGAATCGTCTCTGTATTGACTACCAAGATACCATTCACTACTTGTTCCATGAGAACCAATCTAGAGGGGAGGGCTCTTCAATGTAATGGCTAATCCATTAGAGAAGACTATTCTCTCAGTGCAACCTCTGGCTTAGACTTCATGGATACTAAGGCCAGGATGGCGAGAAAAATTCCATTGCAAATGATTATTTGGCCCCCACCAATCACTAGTGTCAAGCTCTCTACGAAGGATAAATCAATCACTTCAACTTCTTGGCTGTTTCTAGCAAAATCAGGTATAAATCCGATCCTCGACATCATCCAAAAAAGTCCAGCACCACCCAGAGCATTAATGCCAATCCAGGCTCCAACCAGCTTTATTCCAAGGTCTCTGTCACCTTTCCAGAGAACCACAGTACTGAAGAATCCGACAAATGCTAGGATTGCACTGTGTAGTCCTTGTAGTTCTATGACTCCCATCATCTCATCATAATACTCGACCAACTCATCCCAGAATATTTCATTCTCCTCCCATTCAGCTTTCTCTTCATCAGAACCATCCACTGGATAAGGCTCTATTTCCTCGAAATCATCTGGTAACAGAGTATCCACAAGAACGGGCGATATGATAGCAGAAAATGTTCCCAGAACCATGAAAAGAGAGATTATTCCCATGAAAATAGCTAGGCCCTTGAGCCACCATGGCGATGGTTCAGAGATTGGAGAGTACGGGGATTCGACCCTCATAAGTGTTCCAGAAAGAGCTTATTAATTATCATGCTCATTCAATAAATAACCCAGAAGATAAGATAGAATCGTTCAAGTATCGATGGCATACGCCGTGCCTAATGGCGCAAGACGAGTTACGACAAGCACTGACCTTCGACGACGTACTTCTTATGCCAGCCGAGTCGGCGGTTCTTCCTGCAGAAGTTGATATCTCAACAAGTTTGACTAGCGAGATAGGACTCAAGATTCCTGTAATTTCGGCCGCCATGGATACCGTTACCGAGAGTGCTATGGCAATAGCCATGGCTCAGGCTGGAGGACTGGGAGTGATTCATAGGAATATGAGCATAGAAGAGCAGACAGAAGAAGTAGCCAGAGTCAAAAGATTCGAATCGGGACTAGTCCTAAATCCTGTCACGGTCTCTCCTAATATGACAATTGGAGAACTTAGGAAAATGAAAACTAAGTACGGATTCTCTGGGTTCCCAGTTGTCAACGGAGGTGGAAGACTAGCTGGTATTATCACAAACAGAGACATTAGATTCGTGGAGGACGAGTCATCTAAAGTGTCTGAGATGATGACTAGTGAAATTGTCACTGTCACACAAGATTATGACCCAAAAGAGGCTCAAAAACTCCTACAAAAGAACAGGATCGAGAAACTCGTCGTGATTGACGATCAGGGAAACTGTGCAGGATTGATTACTGTCAGGGATATTCAGAGGACAAGAGACCACCCAGTCTCCTGCAAGGATGACCAAGGCAGACTCAGGGTAGGAGCGGCAACCGGTACAGGAGAAGGAGGACTAATGAGGGCGATAGCTCTAATCGAAGCAGGAGCCGACGTAATTGTTATCGATACGGCCCACGGACACTCTCACGGAGTCATAGATACCGTGGCCAAGCTTAGGAAGGCATCCCCTGACGCAACGATCATAGCTGGTAACATTGCCACTGGAGCGGCGGCTGAGATGCTAATTGATGCTGGTGCGAATGCAGTCAAGGTAGGCATAGGGCCAGGCTCTATTTGTACAACGAGGATAGTTTCCGGAGTGGGGGTTCCACAACTTACAGCCGTGCAGAGTGTCGTGGAAGTCTGTAAGTCAAGAGGTATCCCAGTAATCGCCGATGGAGGGATAAAATACAGCGGAGATATTGCCAAGGCCATTGCAGCAGGCGCAGATTGTGTTATGATCGGCTCTCTACTAGCAGGTACTGACGAGTCGCCGGGAGAGACAATACTCTACCAGGGACGATCATATAAGGTCTACAGAGGAATGGGATCTGTTGGCGCAATGAGCAAGGGCGCTCATGACCGATACTTCCAGTCGGAGCAAGGAGATACGAGGAAGTATGTCCCTGAGGGAATCGAAGGAAGGGTTCCTGCCAGAGGCCCAGTAGAGAATGTAATTCATCAGCTCGTCGGAGGGTTGAGATCATCCATGGGCTATACTGGAAATGGTAGCATTGCTGACATGAAGGAAGGTTGTGAGTTCGTTAGGATTACCAATGCAGGGTTGTCCGAGAGCCACGTCCATGATGTCGAAATAACTCGCGAAGCCCCCAACTACAGGAGATGATTCTCTGGAGGAGATCGTCCTTGGTGGAGGCTGTTTTTGGTGCGTCGAGGAGGCACTAATCGGACTGAGGGGGGTTTCCGATGTTACTCCCGGATACTCAGGAGGACATGTCGAGAACCCAACATATGAGCAGGTATGTGGCAAGCGAACGGGCCATGCTGAGGTAGTCAAGGTAATTTTCGACCCATCAATAATTGATAGAATATCACTTTTGGAGGTATTCTTCACATGCCATGATCCGACTCAATTGAATAGACAAGGGAATGATATCGGACCTCATTACAGAAGCGTAATTTTCTATAATTCAGAGTCTCAGAAGGGTGACTCGTATTCAGTGATAGAAGAAATGGGTGATGTATATTCTAGCGAAATTGTAACCGAGGTTTCACCACTCAAGAACTTCTATGTTGCAGAAAAATACCATCACGACTACTTCAAGAACAACCCGTCTAACCCTTACTGTAGGGTGATCGTCGCTCCAAAAATAGCTAAGACTAGAGCCAAGCACGCCCACTTGTATGAGTGACACTGCGCTGGCCCCGGAACCTTGGTCTGTCCACCTACTGGGGCTCATAAGTCCCATGCTAGCAATCACTGGAAATGTGCTAGGCGGCGCCTACACCCTTTCCGGTGTTCTGTTCATTTGGGTATTGAGCCCTATCCTTGACGTACTATTCGGAGAAGCGGAGTCGCCTAGGCCTCCACGAGATTCTGGGACTCCCTTTGAGAGACTACTCTGGGTTCACGGAATATTGCACTTTGTAATGCTGGCGACCTTTTTCTACTTTGTAGCAAGCGAGGGAATCACCCGTTGGCTGTTAGCTGCATCCCTATCAACTGGTTTAGTTGCCGCCGCTTCGGCCATTGTTACCGCACATGAGCTAGGTCATCAGAGGCCCAAAAGTCCTGGGTGGAGATTAGCAAGAGCCCTTCTTTTCAGTATAAATTACACTCATTTCACTACTGAGCACAATCATAATCATCACAAAAACGTAGCTACAGAGAAAGACCCAGCCAGCGCGACCTACGAGCAGAGTATCTGGGCCTTCTGGATTAGAACCATACCAGGTCAATTCATATCATCAGTGAGAGTACACAACAGAAAGGGTAGAACCGGTATGAGAAACCCCTCATGGAGGGGGCTTGCCCTCCAATTATTGTGTGTATTAATTCTCACTTCCTTGCACTACATAGGGATTGACTGGGCCGCACCTATCCTAGTCGGCTGGCTAATAGCCTCGGGCATTGCTATACTCACCCTCGAGTATGTCAACTACATTCGGCACTGGGGACTCAGGAGAGACGATGGAGGAAGGTTCGAAGAAGGACACGCCTGGAACACAGAGGCCAGGTGGTCCAGGTGGAGCCTACTGGAGCTAACTAGGCATTCTGATCACCACCTCCACGCATCTGTTCCTTTCTGGAAACTTAGGCCGTATCCAGATGCTCCCAGATTACCATCCGGCTACTACGCATGCTGGTGGCCATGCCTTTTCACTCCATTATGGAGGAGAATGATGAGAGGAAGAGCCCCGAACATCTGAGCTCCCGCTATCCGTCCTCTAACTTACACCAGCCAAGCCTTCACCAGGGCAACCTTCAATTCTAGATCGGGATGCAGACTCTCATGGTCGTTCCCAGAAGGGCTGAGGATGACGATGTCCCAACCGACAAGGCGTGGGCAATCCATGCAGCTATAATCGGTCTCAATACCGGTAATTTGCTTTTCAGGGGTTTAGAGTTAGATCCAGTTGATCCTGAGATGATAACCGTAGCTTGTTTGGCAGTACTAGCGGCCGCACTACCTTTCCAAGCAATCTTCTTCCTAATCAACTCCTACATACAAGAGGCCTCTAACGTGCATGAGATTGAATTCATAATGCTGCAGAGGCTATCCTTGATATGCCAGACCATATCATACCTGTCACTTACAGCTATAGGAATCCTGATGTTTGAGACTCACGTATATGTCGGGGGAAGCTTCTTCGCAGGTTGTATAGTAGCATTCTTTCTACTAAGGGCTGCGATGAATCAGGCAGAGGCATTAGCAACTAGCCATGCTCGTTAATTCGTAGAGAGGTTGATTGCTGACCTTCCCTTGTGGCTCACATGGCTGATGCCTTCGCAATGCCAAGCCTCCCTCCGGCTTCTCCTTGGGATGCCTATATTCTGATGCTTGCAGTACCCTTTATTCTCAGACTAGTTTTTGTTGCACCGCCATTAATCGACCTGATTAACACCTATGCTCCGCCAGGTGAAAGGACGAAGCATGTTAAGTGGTTCTTGACCAAAATTAAATCATTGCCTGTCAAGGGGTTCTGGCTAATACTAATGAATGAGACAATGTCGTTTATTTTACCAGCTATAGTCGCAATCAGCGCACGTTATTGGCTTGGACCAATTGGTTGGTCGACTTGGGATGATACTCCAGATTCGGGAGTTGCCCTTCTTCTTTTTGCTGGCGCGTTATGGCTAGTCTCGGATTTTTCAAAGGTAATGAGATCGAGAAGAGATATTCAGTCGATTGCAAAGTACAATCTTTCAACGGCTAAGATGGTAGTCCAAGGAGCAGTAGTAGGAAGAAATATACTCCAAAATGTCAGTGATTCCGGTATTCCTCGGCCTTGGAGAGAAGTAATGGAAGTCGATTTTGAGGTTGATGGTGAAGCAACAATAGTCCCAGATACAAATCCTATGACTGAAGCGGTATACTCTCTGCTGGATAGGGGAGCCGATGCATTGGAGGAAATCTTGGGAAGGGTAAGGGAGCCAGCCACTGTTGCTATGGAAAGACTAGACAGAGAGATACAGGACCGTGTCACTCAGAGAGTTCAAGCATCAGCGAACTCTCTACTACAGAATGTCATTTTTTCAATAGCCCCAATAGTTGTACTAATTGGTCTAGACAGACTCATCTAGCATCTTCTTCTCACTGGGTGTAGCGAGTAATACCCATAGCAGACCCGCCAATATTTGTAAAGTACCAGTTGCTATAATTGTCTCTCTAAGTGTAAGTAAGTCATTTTCCAGAATCAATCCAGCGACCAATGTTGACAATCCCATAGTCATGGTGATCCCAAGCGAGTCAGTACCGAATACCCTTCCCAACCACTCGTCCTCACTCCTCTTCTGGAGCATTGTTGTTGACAGTACCCAATTGACGCCGCTAGCAGCGTGGGATATGAAAACATAGAGTAGTATTATTCCTGTCCACTCAGAGACTGCAACTGCCATGTAGAAGGCTCCACTGATTATCAACACCCCTCCCAGCAGATACGGAACTAACCTGTCGTCAGTCATGAACCGTCGACTAACTATTGGTCCAAATCCTGAGCCAAATCCTCTGGCCATGTACAGAATTCCTATTCCAGCGGCGACATCCCCAAAACCGGCCTCCCTTCCTATTAGAATCAGGAGAAATACCTGCGCACCCCCTCCAGAAGCCCACATTGCCTTCGCCAAGACCACTCTCCGGATAGACGGATTCGACAGGATATACTTCCATCCAGAGAGAATCTCGTCAAGCATTGCTCTGGGATTACTGGACAAGCTTCCAGATTTCTCAGGTCCACCGTGTGGCAGGGTCAGTATAAGGGCAATAGCAAATAGGAAGGTTACGGAGTCAATCCAAAGTGCGGTCTCTATTCCGTATTGTGAGATGGTTAATCCGCCAATTCCGGCACCGATGCCCATGGCCGCAGACCACCCTCCTGAAGACAGAGCATTTGCAGAGAGCAACTCCTCCTTTGTGCAAATATTCGGAACATAAGCAGATTCCGCATTGGAGGATATTGCTCTACCAACGACCATGCCCATTCCAAGGAGATATACCGATGCGAGACTGTCCAGTGCATCGAGGGATAGAGCAGTTATTAGAATCGTAAATGACCAAACATTACCAAGTACCATGAGCCACTTTCTAGGGTATCTATCCGCCAGCATTCCCGTCAGTGGCTCCAGTGGGGCGAAGGTAAAGCTCCTAGTGGCGAGAACTCCTGCGATGGCCAGAGGGGAATTATCAGAGGCTTCGCCCGCTAGTAGGAATAGGGCAATCATTGAGAACCAATCTCCGATGTAAGAAATCTCATTGGCAGTGAATAGCCTTCTGTAGGGCGCATTGGATCTGAGAAGTCCGATGTAGCTTACTTCAGCCATGGCCATGCGCGAGCAGACAGCCCTATGATTGTGGCCCCCAACACTCAAGACTCGCACACTCTCACGCTGGACGCATGGAGGACAGACTGGTCTGGATAGATTTGGAGATGACAGGTCTCGATCCGATAGAGAATAAAATAATCGAAATAGCAACCATAGTCACAGAGGGGGACTTAACTTTGGTCTCTGAAGGACCCTCCTTGGCCATTTTCCAGCCAGAGTCAGAATTGGAGAAGATGGATGATTGGAATATCACGCACCATACCAAGAACGGCCTTTTGAAGAGGGTCAGATCCGATGGCGTCCCCATAGCAGAGGCAGAGAGGCTGACTTTGGAGTTTCTAATGGAGCACTGCTTAGCCGGGGTTCCACCTCTGTGCGGCAATACAATAGGACAAGATAGGAGGTTTCTCAGAAGGTATATGCCCGAACTACATGATTTCTTCCACTACAGAAGCGTCGACGTTACATCCGTCAAGGAAATAGCCAGACGATGGTACCCAAAGACACCCAGATTCTCCAAACCATCGGGCCATAGGGCTCTTGATGACATCAGAGGTAGTATCGATGAGCTAGCCCATCTTAGAGAGCATGTTTTCAGAGACTGAAAACTACTCAATCGGAACCCCTTCAGAATCTGTAATAATTAGATTAATACCTAGCCCAGTTCTATGAAAAGCTATAACTTCAAGTCCGTGAATCAGATGCCCCGTTACAGCTCTACCAATTACTGGAAGACTATCGTTTCCTTTGCCTGATTTTACAGAATTACTACCTGGAGAAAGCCTCCTCCTAGTGCCTCCGACCTCATCAAACCAGGGCAGTAACCCCTCTGGGGAGAATCTGACTCCAAGAATCATATCACATCCCTCCGTCCACTGTGCTGCATCAGCATCCGCCTCACTGGGAACCGCAACCGCATTTGGGTGGGAATGGATCCAGTGAGTGAATCTTCCTCCTCTTGATCCCCTGTCTTCGGTGAAAATTCCATCAATCCATTCTTCAGGAACATGATGGACAGAGAATGAGTCCCCCCTGTTTACAAGATGAGGTGCCCCAAGAACATACCCTTGGCCTGCGAATAAACCCGACTGGAAGGCAGATCCAGTGAATTTCCTGTTTACTCCATCCGGATGAGGGCGGCTAACATCGGGATCGATTCCGACAAGTATCTCATCAGGAAGGGATTTGAATGTCCACTCGATGATTTCTGAGAGCGTTTCGACTGGCATTAGGAGTATTGCCGCATAGTCATCCTTAGACTCTAGTGAATACTCGTTGTATGATGCGGCTGAGCGCTCTAGCCAGTCATCAGCCATACCATTCGGGGAGGGTTACACGACTTGAGTTCAACGGACTAATTTATCTCCAGATCCAGAACTACATGATCCCATCTGGGAGCATAGCTCTTTACTCGATTGACTGCAATTTTTCTTACACTGGAACCCTCTCTATAATTACAAATCTCCGTCATAACCCCTTCTGCCCATTCAGAATATTCATCTGGTTTCGCTAGACCATGGACATGAATCACTCCTCCGGAATCAGAGAGTACTTCCATGGCCGCCTCAAAACTCCTCTCAGAAGTAGGAAGTAAGCCCATAATAATCCTATCAGCAACCTTTCCAATTGACTTAGATGTCTCCCTGTTATCGCCTCTATGTACCGTACAAAGGGAAGAAACATTGTTCCTTTCCAGACTCCACTCAAGAGACTCCACAGCATCATTATTCCACTCACAACAGTGGACATGTTCCACCTCCGAGTGGACAAGAATTGGGAGGGAGTAGTATCCTATCCCAGCGAACAAATCTACTATCACTTCTCCTCTTCTCACAATCTCTCCCATCCGCCTCCTCTCATTCACATTACCCGCTGAGAACATACACTTTGTTACATGATAGCCGTAGTCGACTCCATTCTCTCTTCTCACAACCCAGTCATCATCTCCCAGTAGCATCTTAACACCACTCTTTCGTATTCTACCAGTCACCTCCCCCATCACTCCAAGCCTCTCAACATTGAGTCCGTGAGCGACTGCTTTCCAGAGATCAGGTCCGACTACATCACCCCAGTCCTCATCTCTAAAAGACCCAGATGGAAGTATCGCAATATCAGAGAACCTCTCCCACTTCTTGGGTATCTCTGAAGGAGGATTTTCACCGAGAAATGAGGAAATAGAATCGTATAAACGCTCATGTGGGCCCCTGCCAGTCATATATGTCGGTTGAACATCACTGATTCAGACTTATGGTATATCACATCCTCCAAACGCTATGCGTACATGCATTGCGCTGGTCATCATTCTGCTATTTGCGCCACTGGCCAATGCAGCTCCTCCCCCTGGGGACTCAGAAGTATCAAACGAAATCTGCTCTTCATGGGCAAATGCAAATGGAATATGCGATGACTATGCCTCTAGCCTAGATTCCACTCTTAGTGATGAGTGGGTTGAGGGGCACGTGGCGATTTCCATGGAGGGGGCTTCGGCGATAGAGATGAGTATTGAACTGGCGATTCATGAGCTCTCAAGAGTAGAATTAGGACTACTGGGTTTGGATTTACAGGGAGATAGCGATCCATCTGATGGAATCCCAGCTGATTTTATCCGGAACTATCGTTATTATTCTCAGAATGGCTCTTCTGTTGAGGACAGATTAATTCAGAAGATCGAGGATGTAATCCAACAGATTGTGGATGAGAATTTTCCCAATGCCACGTCTGGACCTATCCAAACTATACCGG
>CAXHFM010000017.1:0-18768 GCA_964016345.1 uncultured Candidatus Poseidoniales archaeon
AGATGCACGTAAGTCTCGTGGGCTCGGAGATGTGTATAAGAGACAGAGGATAGATAACCTGTCGATCTCAAACTCAAAATTCGGAATAACGATTTATGGGAGTGATCCAATAATCTCAAACCTTACAGTTCTCAATGCTGATAGCGTAGCTGTAGATCTCTATGGGGGGGCTTCTCCAAAAATCAATGACCTTTCAGTATTGGGAGGCGGACAAGACGTACATGGATTCTCTACAACATGGAGATATGGAATTGGACTCTCAATCGGAGCGGGCTCAGCACCCATTGTTAGAGGAGCAATAATTGACGGACTGATAACCAGGGGACTGAATCTTTGGGGCGATTCTGGAGGCCTCATCTCTGATTTAGAGATATCAAACATCAGCGGATCAACTATGGCCATTTCTGCTGGTATTTGGGTGGAGGACTCCATACCTTTGATAGGGGAATCAAGTATCAAGAGATCAGATAATGGAATCTTTGTGAGACATATCACCGAGGGCTGGACAACCAGGCCTACCTTTGAAAGTGTAACTGTGGAGGACTCAATGTACCGTGGAGTGATGGTCGAGCAATACAATCATAGCCAGTATTCAAACCTCCCACTGAATGCAATATTCAATGATATTACAGTAAGGGGGACAGGTGGTCCCGGGGCAAAGACACAGGGACTTTCAGTGGCTGCATTTGATATCAACACCAGTGGGGTGCACATTGACTTGGGGCTTATAGAGGACAACGAGGCGGTTGGCCTGAGAGGATATATGATAGATTCCTCCACTATCATAAACAGATTGGATATGATGAGAAATGGAAACCCTTCGCCCTTATCTCCTTACAATGACAGGGCTGGAATGTTTCTTCGAAGTGCAAATTGGGCTCCAACCGTGAATGATCTTGTGGTTCGAAACTCAACAGGTCCCGGGGTACTTCTATGGAAAGGTGGAATTCAGGGGAGCTATTGGGACATTAGTAACAACGGCGCCACTGGATTAGATATCAGAGAGTTCCATCCAGATTTATTCCTAGTCACCAGTCACAATAACAGTGGCAACGGTGTTTCGGTAATCGACTCCAGCAATGTCGAGCTTGAGCAGGTTCATACCTCCAATAATGGAATGGAATCTGTTTCTGCTTCTTCGGGGGCCGGAATTTATTTCGAAGAATCAAATGATGTAGTCAGCGCTGGAAAGAATGTAAGCTGTACTGACTGTTCTACAACCCAAGATAAATTTGGGTTGGTAATACGTAATAGTATTGATATTTACTTAGATGGGATAGTATCTAGGGACCCTGTTTCAGGATCAGCCTTGGACATCGACAATCGTGGGATCTCTGAAAGGGAGGGAACAGTTTCGTTGGCTAATGTATCCATATTCCAGAATACTAGCTCATACTCCATTGAATTAGTAGGGGTGGACGCTCTAGTAGACACATTGGAGATTTATGGATCCAATGCCGGAATGAACTGGGTTGCCAATGGCCAACTTTCCTCACATCTAAATTCCAGCATCATCAGGGGCAATCAAGGCTGTCTAAATTTGGTAGATCATAGTGAACTAATCTCCAACTCAGTAATCTTTGAATGTACAGGAGCAGATCCCTCCGTCTCCTCTTCATTCGTTAATTTCACTGACTCATTTTTTTCCAATGCTCAAGGAATGTCCGATACATTCTCCACACTAGGAAATTCCCATATTAGATGGATATCATCCTCTAACCTAGGTACGCCTAATTTCTCAGGTTCTGACAACATAGTTGATGTTATGTGGTTGGTAGAGGCCAATGTTATCAATCAAAATCTAAGGAATATCCCTTACTCAAATATCAATATAACTTTCAGCCAATATGAGTCCGATTTTACAACAAATCTTCCTTATTCCGGAAGAGAGTCAGTAGGTCCATTCATTGGACAAAGGTGGACCCCAGTCCAAGGATGGTCACTAAATAATACGATGAATATGGGTTGTGACTACGATGGAGTGCACAATGATACTGTTCCGATGCAATTAGAGTCAGACATTGTTGTTTTGTGCATGGTCGAGATTTCTAACCAACCGCCATTCGTCATATGGACAACTCCAGAGGATGAATCTGTTTATCCAAGTGGAAGCACAGTTACATTCAATGCGAACGAGTCATGGGATTTGGATGATGATAATCTAACCTATACTTGGACGAGCAATATAGATGGAAATCTTGCGGGCGATTCAGGTGTTTGCGGAGGAAATTCTAATGGATCGTTCTTCCTTGGTAATCCCAGGTCATCCAGTCATGATTGTCTCTCAGATGGGTTACATCAGATTACTCTTGAAGTATGTGATGACCAAGGGCATTGCTCTACTGAATCTAGACAGATTGAGCTCACAAATCTCCCCCCAGTTCTAACAGTTGGCACCTCGCCTTCAATATCGTCCTGGGGCACTCTTTATCTGGGTCAGACTGCGAATGTCACAATCTACCTTCCCGAGACTTACGACCCCGAAGGAGATGCGATGACTTGCTGGGCGACCGCATCATATGAGGAAGGTGAAGGCACGCCCCCCGAAGACTCCAATGACTGCCCCTCACAGATCATGAGAGCATTCCCCGAAGCACCAAACCAGTTCTCAGTAACAGTTTATGCGTCCGATGGAATCAACCTTCCTTCGACATGGACTTTCAATGTAGAACTTTACAACGAGATTCCAGATGCAGTAATGTCAATCTCAAGATCGGGTCAGTCATCATCTGATGTGCTAATAATTGATGGCTCCCAAACGATTGACCCCGAAGGAGATTATGTCAAATATAAGTTTTTGAGCGATCTAGATGGTACTATTTATTCCGGTACCTCAACAGATGGAAACATAGAGTGGGTAGGTACGCTATCCAAAGGCCTCCATACCATCACAATGCAGGCCAGTGATGACAGGCCCGGGCATGCAGGTCAGTGGACTACAACCAGTCAGCAGGTTCAGGTAAACAACTCAAATCCAGAATCTGTAATTTCTAATCCAATTGATGGTTCTCTAACTGACTCTGGAACAATTATCACTCTTGCCTCCACAGGCTCGGGGGACTGGGACATGGCGTGCTCTGACCTACCAGAAAATGGCTCAGGACTGATCTGCAATCCCAACACACTAACTAGCACAGATTTAGTAAGCGTTCTCTGGGAAAGCGACATTGTAGAAACTCCACTTGGTAGTGATTGGACTGTTGAGACCAGACTCCCAGAAGGAGTACATCAGATCACTCTAACGGTAGATGACGGATCTGGAAACCCAGATACCTCAGAAATAATGCTTAGGGTAGATGAGTCTGCTCCGGTGCTGATTCTAGACTCTCCAGTGCCTGATGTGGTAGTCTACTCAAATCTCCCAGTCCTCTTTGATTTTAGAAGCTCATTCGATGCTGATGGAGACGATTTTACAGTCACAATCACTTCTGATCTAATGGTGGATCCCATATTGGAGGATGTTACTAATGATTTCTGGTACAACGACTATCTCCCCCATGGAGTCCATACTCTAACCATCCAACTAACAGATGAGAATGGTATGGCCAGGTCACATACCCAGAGGATCACAGTTCTAGAGACTGACCCGGTAGCTCTCATATCGGGACTGTCCGAGGGTCAGTATATCCTCCCGGGGACAGTGTTGGAGTTGAATGGTTCTGGATCATTCGACTATGATAATGACATAACCCTATACAGGTGGAGTTCATCCGACGGTACAGTGCTGAGTGATAGGGAAAAAGTCTCTATCCAGCTCCCTCCCGGGCCAATAAGAATTGATCTCGTAGTACAAGATTCTAGAGGCGCCCAGTCATTATCCTCGGTGAATCTCACTATAGGCGCATCATCACCTATCCTAAGGGACATGTCAGTATCTCCAGCAGAGCTTGAGAGGGGAGCAGTCAACAGTATCAGGATAACTGTCATGATGGAAGATGTCGACGGCACCGCCTCATCAGTCGGAGGAGAGATGGTAGCAGGTGGCCTTTCCAAAGCATTTCAGATGCGGGATGACGGTCAGTTGGG
Source organism: uncultured Candidatus Poseidoniales archaeon (assembly GCA_964016345.1). Lineage (GTDB taxonomy): Archaea > Thermoplasmatota > Poseidoniia > Poseidoniales > Thalassarchaeaceae > MGIIb-O5. Next base: position 4,027 of record CAXHFM010000017.1, read on the forward strand.
TGATTTGGTTGCAGATGATGGGATTTGGACTTTCGAGACAAATTGGGAGATTGCCTCTGGCTCTTCAGCCTCGATAGGTGTATGGGCTGTGGACGGCGATACAGTCAGTCCTACCTTGATGTCAATCATTCCAATTATTGAGGACGAGGGACTGGACATAGTTGGTTGGATAGTTGGTTCAGGCCTCCCAGTCGTGATTGTAATCATCTCGATACTAATTGCAATAGGAATGGTACTAGTAGCAAATCGTAGGAGGGAGATTGAGAGGGATCTAGAGATGATTGAGTCTTGGTCTACATTCGACTCACGAGATTCCGATGATGAAGTGTGATGGCTACTTCTCAGGGCCCCATTGAGTAATTTGCCTAGTCAGTCCAAGTCTGTGTGTGAATAGGAACCTGAGGTTCAGTAAACCATCCCCCCATGTGTTGATCTCGGCCTCACCGACCCTAGGCCGGTAAGGCACACTCACTTCAGAGGTTTTCCTCTTACCTAGATACCTACGGGCCCTGATCTTGAATTCTTGTGACAATGGCATTCCATCATGCCTAGGCCTGACACGCTCATCCTCAAATATAGACTTTCGGAAAACCCACATGCCACTCTGAGAGTCATGTATTCCATACCAATAGAGTATCGAAGCAGTAGTCGAAAGGACCCAGTTCCCAAATCCATGGAGTCCTGGCATAGATCCCTCCTCAGCTCTCTTTAGTCTATCACATGTTATCCACTGAAGGTCCTCATCAATCAGCTTTCTAACTAGACCGGGAACCTCTTCCCCGGGATATGTGCAGTCTGCATCCATAGTGACAATCACGTCTCCGGGAGCCATTGAGAAACCCGTTTTATACGCCCTGCCGTAACCCTTACGTGCCTCTAGGTATACTGAGGCACCTTCTCTTTCAGCAAGCTCCCTGGTTCGGTCGGTAGAGTTCCCATCAACAATAAGGAAGTCAAGCTTCTCGCACCACCCGTCGTTAGGTACTGATCTAATCGTGTCAACTATCGCCTCCTCTTCATTCCTAGTCGGTATGACTACAGTCACATGTACTGGCAGGGTCGTTGACATGAACCGGCCACCGGACTCCTTGTTTTGAATAATGCGAAAGACTGACTTGTGGTAGTTCTCTTGAAATGCTCATACCGGACCGGAGATTTGAGCTACGATGCATATTGCAATGCTTTCAGCAGAGTTTCCCCCGAGATGGGGGGGCATGGGATCGACAGTATTCCATCTGTCCGCAGCTCTTGTCAAGAGAGGCCACAAGGTAACAGTAATCACTAGATCAGGCGCAGGCGGGTCACCATTTCAGGAGAGTGTGAGGGTCTTAGAGGTGGGCTGGGCTAAAATACCGATGGAGTTCACACGTTCATTTGGTAGAAGGGCAATTTTAGAGCTAGAGAGACTAAACGACCGAGATCCAGTGGATATTGTCCATCTTCATTGTCCAATGATTTCATGGTCACAATCTCAATTTAGGAGGTGCTCTGAGAAAGTTGCACCTGTGGTAACTTCCCTACATGGGTCTTGGCTTGGTGAGCGAGATGGCTTAATTGAGGCAAGTAATGCCAGAGAGTCAGCAGTTTGGGCAAATGTAAATGATGTAGCCATAAGATTCACGGCTGGTTGGTACTCCAGATTTGAGAACTTTGCAATAAATGAGTCCAGTATCTGCGTAGCAAACTCGAACGCCACCAAAGAAGACTTCGAATTGAGGTATGACGCCCCCAAATCTTGGAATTGCAGAGTGGTACACTGGGGAGTCGATATCCAGATGTTCAGGCCGATCGATTATTCTGATCCAGAAGACATGGACAATCATTTAGCTATTAGAGCTAGATTTGAGGGGGGAGATCAAGAATCTAAGATCATTCTCGCAGTAGGCAGGTTGGCTGCAAGGAAGGGATATGGTTCGCTAATTAAGGGATTCTCGAAACTCCAAAAGAGAATCCCTACCTCAAGACTTGTTATTGTAGGAAGGGGGCATCTGAAATCTAGACTTTTGAAGCAGGCGAAGAGACTAGGAGTTGGAGATTTTGTTCATATCGAGTCCGGAATGTCCTTCCCAGAGCTAGCACAGCTATACAGATCCGCAAATCTAGTTGTCTACCCATCATTCTACGAGGGCCAAGGACTAATTCCTCTGGAAGCGATGTCTTCAGGTGTCCCCATAGTTACTGTCGATCACGGACCTCTGCCAGAGATGGTCGATGAAAGCGTAGGCGCTCTTTTCAAAATGGGCAATACGGAGTCAATGATTGGTGCCCTGGAGCGCACACTGAACGAAGAGGGATACCAGAAAGGGGTCCAAGGAAGGAAGAGGGTGGTTGAGAAATTCAACTTTGATGGGAATGCCGAGGTCTTCGAGAAAATCTATCTTGAAGCCATACAACTCCAAAATTAGGCGAACCATTGATGCGCCATGGCCAGCTCGCAGAGCCGATAGATATGGCGAAAAGCACAAGTCTAGCGAAGGTCGACTCGAGTACCTTGGCAAATATATCCATAATCTTGTTTGTGGGGATTCTAGCGATAGTACATCTCAAAGCGGTAATCCAACCACTTGTCGTTGCAACCCTAATCTTCTTTTTGATCAGACCACCTGCTCAGTGGTTAGAGGAGAGACTGGGAGGGCATCCACTGGTTGCATATGGGGTACTCGTATCTACAGTGATGGGATTCCTATTGTTTGCATCCAACTCAATGTATGAGAATATGCAGAACTTCACCGACGAAGCCCCTGAACTGCAATCCTCCCTAGAGAAGAAAATCGTATGGCTCGAGGATCTATCCATCTTCGGATATCAGCCCAATACCGCAGCCCTTACCGATCTTGTAACTATTGAGACAGTTAATTCCTATGCGGCAGGTTTTGTCGGTACGATAGCCGGATTCACCACTGGCCTTGTCACAGTCCTAATTTTCCTCCTGTTTATAATTCTGGAGGCAGAGACGCTCCCTAAGAGAATAAAGGCAGCTTACCCAGAAGATGTGGAGAGAGTTATGTCAGTAGCCACGGGGTCAGGAGAGGGAATTAACACATATGTAATAACAAGAGCCTCTGTTGCCTTTGGTCAGGCTGTTGTGGCTGCAATAGTACTCTCTTTCATGGATATTCCATTCGTTTTCTTGTGGGCATCAATTACATTCCTTATGGACTTCATACCATATGTTGGTGCGTTACTATCAATAATTCCGCCAATTCTTCTCGGCCTCATCGTTCTTCCGCAAACTACAGCACTGTTGCTTATAGCACTCTTAGTTGCCAATCAACAGATTTGGGGTGGCATAATCGAGCCACAGCTAGCGGGTCAGAGACTAGATATGTCTCCAATTGTACTCCTTCTCCTAGTTGCATTTTGGGGGTGGGCATGGGGAATAATGGGAATGGTCCTTGGCGTTCCTCTTGCCGTAATCATGAAGATTGGCTTAGAAAGCGATCCAAGAACACGTCCTATAGCGATTATGTTGTCTAGAAATCCGGATACCGATTCAAATTAATTCACTGACAAAAATTGCCAAGGGCCCATCTGAGCTTACCGTTACCAAATCACCTGTCCCCTCGTTACTAAGCCCTCTGGTAGAGAATGAGAGGGCCTCATTTTCCAACCTCCATTTCCCTCCTCTCACAGTTGTACCCTTGCTGGGAGTTAAAGCAAATACCGAGAATTTCTGACCCATTCGTAGATACTCCGAGAAACCCCCATTAGTCGGGCTGCACAAATAGAGAATTCCCGACTCGAAATGCATTCTTAGGCGCATCCCCGATGGGGCCTCTGCCATAGATGCCATGACTCCGAAAACATGTCCATAGTCGCCCCCATCTACGCCAACGACATCCACCTGGGTAATTCCCGCAGAATTGACATATTCCAGAGATTTAGAAAGGTCACTCATTTCCTGATTCGGCAAGATCTTCATTTTTTCACCCCATGATGACTCGTCTATGGAATCCATATCCCCCAGAGCTTCAGAAACCTCAAATCCCATTGACTTGGCTTTATCTGCCCCTCCGTCTACTCCGAAAATTGGTATTCCCTCTATCAGAGCCCTATCGATAACAGAGTTACTTGGGAGGAGACCATTACACCAAAGAACGCCCTTCACCTTATCACCGCTTTCTAGCAGTCACTTTACCTTCTACGACCAAATCTACATCTTCTAGCTCGATTGTGGGCTTTAGCATTACTCCTCTTATCTGATAGCCTACTCTGGACGTACCGCCAAGTGATGAATTGTCTCCAATCGCGATATATGACGACCCTCTGACTACCTGATCCTCTAGTTGGCTACCTGAAAGATGAGACCTTGCATTCATACCGAAACCGAACTCTGCAAGAGTACCTACTCTCTCGATCTGGGAGGCTTTCACAATCCCCCTAATAGAATCCATCTTCGAGATCATATTTTCCGCATTCCCCCCTCCAGAGATGTTGATCACATTTCCACCCTCAACAAGGAGAACTACAGGCTCATCCACAATCTCGCCATCCAGCGACCCATCAATTACTATCTTACCATTCGCAGTTCCTTCCTTAGGGAGAACGAAAACTTTCCCTGTAGGAAGATTTGTGATTTGTCCGGGCCTATTGCAAATTCCATTATCCTCCAATATCCATCTGGCTCCAGTGCTAAATTTTAGATCAGTACCAGAAGGAGATTTTACCCTAACCGAAGTTCTCTTCCTCAGTAATGCATTAAGTCCTGAAATCTCCTTTTTCATAGCATTATAGTCTGCAGTCATGCCCCCCTCAGCTAGTATTTTAGAGGTAATTCCAGGCATGGATGCAATCCTTGCATTCTCTCGGGACGCATTTCTTCTGGCCCTTGAGTGAGTCAGGGAGTTATGAGTAGCTATCAGAACCACGTCTTGCTGCCTCATTAGCTCAGCCACTGGATCGGGAGGTTCAGCACCCTTCTTGTGAGAGGGGGGCATCATCATCAAAAGAACCCTGTCCGTTACCTCTGCAGCCGCTTCATACAGGGACTGTCCCACTTCGGAGCATTCTGGATCTGTCACTACCAGAACATGTTCCGATGGCCTAATTTGCATGCAGGTCCTGACTACGGACCTCGAGGCAGTCAACATGGCTTCAGCCAGCCCATTATTGTCCGAGGCAATATCTGAGCTCTCGTCCGCCATCTTCTTCGTCTACCGGACAAGGTCGTCATTCAAGGACACTCCGAATGTCAAATCAACTCAAGGGGGCTTTGAAAAACATAGCCGGCTTGACACCAATAGTGGATTATTGACTTCAAAGGAGGTCATTGTTCAGTCCAATTCAAGTACTAAGTCGAATCGCCAGAGCATAATGGCATTAGGAACAGTAAAGTGGTTTAACTTCACAAAAGGGTTTGGATTTATCGAACAGGAAGAAGGTGACGATCTATTCGTACACAAGTCCCAAGTAGAGGGGCAGATAAGAGAGGGGGACTCAGTTGAGTTCGAAGTTGGAGAAGGTCCAAAGGGGCCAAATGCCATAAACGTGAAAAAGGTCGAATAACCCTCTGATTCACTACTCAGAACATCTCTGAGATTCTCTCGGATTCATCAACAACGTGTACTATTGATACACCACTTCCGCCCCACCCGGTAATTGAATAATCCAAATCTACAGTAGAGATTCTCTTCATGTATCCTGGTTCGTATGCAGGAATTGATCTATCGCCTATTTTTTCAAACATAACCGGGGCTACATCTACAAATTTTTCCATTAGGCAGTCAATTATTTCTTGCTCATCCCCGCTCCATCGGGAAATTGGTACCATCAATCGGAATAGCCTATGGCCATCAGGGGCCCTCCTCCCGACATGAACGTCACTTTCATGTAATATTCCACTAAATACTATATCGGGTTCAGGAAAAAGAGTCCCATATCCGATAGGGACTTCCACAATATCCTCCTCTTTGTAGCCGACAACAAATACGGATACCTCGGAATCTGCATTTTTCTGTAGAACCCCCGGGGCCGACCAAATTATTGATTCGGTCTTTACTCCGAATTTTTCAGATATCTCTGTCAAGCTTTCACAGTTTGACCCAAGAATGACAGTAACATTAGGCATGTCCGCAAGCTCTTGACCCAATTTATCAATCAATTCGCGCATTCCTTTATTGAATGAGCCAAAGGAACCTTTTTCTGGCTCAAATAAAGGAAATGTACGCCTAATTTTTTTTCCCAATCTCATCGAACCCAGATTTGGGCTCTCACCAAATTTAGTAAAAGAGGGAAATAGAAAATCAGCATCTACACTCTCCGAGTATTGATTGACGATTCCCAGAGTCATGGCATCGGCAAATGACTTATTTGGTATTATTTCAGAAACTGACAAACCTCCTTTTTTTGATTTAATTAATGATTTTAAAACTTTAATTGGTCCCATCCTGAAGATAATCTTCCAACTCATTTTGATGTACTTCCCATCCAAGAATATCCACCTTTCTTTGGCCCCCCTTTTTGACCCCTGAAAGCTTCCTCCAAGATTTAGGTCATTCACTAGCCTCCAGAATGCTGGATGAGGACGAACTGAACTTACAGCAATATCGCAAAGCCAATCCCCACTTCTCCATGTATCTATTACTCCTCCCAGACGATCCCCCTTCTCAAGGATAACAATCTTCCTTCTAGGATTTTTTTTTGCTATACGGAAACCAGTTACCATTCCGGATAAACCGCCACCAACAATCACACTGGTATCGCCTTCTATGATAGAGGGATGTACAAGAAGAGGCCTCCTAAGCTCTTGACCATGTTTCACCCAATCTTCAGTATTGTACTCCACTGGCAATACCCCGTTTATATCCAATCCTTGGGAAACCTGAGGGCCTGTAACATCTCTTCCTCGGAAGAACCAACATCAGGCTCATGGCAGTATTCCCAGCTGGCTGTTTCAGGTAGAGACATGAGGATACTCTCTATTCTTCCGTTCGTAGTGAGTCCGAACTTTGTTCCTCTATCGTAGACAAGATTGAATTCCACGTATCTGCCCCTTCTTATCCTCTGCCAATGCTTATTTTCAGAATTAAAATCCATATCCTTTCGTCGTCTGATTATCGGCAGGTAAGAATCAATGAAGCCCTCTGCACACTCTTCCACGAAATTGTAGCAGGTTTCTTTGTCTATTTTATCCAAGCCATCAAAGAATATCCCGCCGATTCCCCTGTGTTCATTCCGGTGATTTATGAAAAAGTACTCATCGCAATTCCGTTTAAACTCATCATAATCCGCCACTGGGTGTCTATCACAGATATCCTTGTAAGTTCTGTGAAAGTGACTCGAATCTTCCGTGAAAAGATAGGACGGAGTAAGATCCGCCCCTCCTCCAAACCACCAGCTTCCCGGAGTCGCACCATCTCCCCTTTCGAAGTATCTGTAATTAGCATGTACTGTTGGAGCCATTGGATTTATTGGATGAAGCACAAGACTTATTCCGGTCGCAAAAAATTCCCTTTCCTTTCCACTTGGTATCTTTCCCCCCGCCAGATTACTTGCCGCTTCCTCACTCAGCGTGCCATAAACCTCGCTGATATTAACACCAGCTTTCTCGAAGACGATACCTCCGGAGAATACCCTACTCCTTCCTCCTCCGCCCTCGGCCCTCTTCCATTTGTCCTCTCTGTATTCTGATCCGTCAAGGACTTGTATCATCTCACATATTTCCTCTTGGATTCTACGAATCATTGACACCATTTTCTCTTTCATGGTATATCCCCGCATACAGTCCTGATTACGGCTTCAACACAATCAATCCTTGCGCTGGGAGCAAAACCGTGACCCAGATTGAAGATATGCCCGGGTTTTCCTCCTGCCTCCTCGAGGACCCTAGCCGCGGCTTGCTTTGCTACATCTGGAGAGCCATGCAATTTAGACGGGTCAAGATTACCTTGGAAGGCCATCATTCCTCCATAATTTTCACGATTATACCGCATATTATCTCTCCAATCTAAGGAGAGTCCTTGTATGTCCATATCTCTAATCTGGCTATGCAAATGACCCGACCCTTTGGCATAGTGTATTAGGGGGACAAACTTTTTTGATTTTTCTCTGAAGACTTGTATAGCTCTTTCTGTAGCTATTTGAGATAGATTCCTGTAATCCTCACTGGAAAGCAGTCCAGCCCATGTATCAAAAATTTGGACAACATCAGCACCTCCTGAATTTACCTGATCCGCGAGCAAGTCCCCGACAATTCCCCCCATTTTCATAAGGAGCCTCTTTGAGTCCTCAGGGTTTGATGAAACTAAGGCTCTAGCATTATTGAAATCCTTGTCTCCTGTTCCTCCTGAAAGGAGATACATGGATATTGTCCAAGGTGAGCCAACAAAACCTATTTTCGCCTTTTCATCGCCTATTTCTTCCCCGATAGCCTTGAGTCCGTTGGCGGCCCAAGGAGCATGTTTTCTGGCCTTAAATGATGTCCAACCATCCATATCATCGAATTTGAATGGATCGATACGGATCCCTCCACCATATTCTACCTCATATCCTAAGCTTGGCAACGGTGTGAGAATATCACTGAAAACAATCGCCGAGTCAATCTGTTTGTACCTGGCCAACGGTTGTAATGAGATTTTTGAGCATAAATCAGAATCTTTACATCTCTCCCAAAAGGAGTGGGATTTAGCGATTTCTCTGTACTCAGGAAGATGTCTTCCAGCCTGCCTCATAAACCATATTGGTACCCTATCGACCTCCTGGAGAGACAGAGCTGCGTTCATTCTCTCTAGGCCATTCACAGAAGATCCCCCAGATCCGTCAATGCCCCGTCTAGTGCTTTAGCAAGACCGATAACATGCTCCTCGTTGTGTGATGTAGAGAGGAAACCAATTTCATACGATGATGGTGCCATCATGTATCCACGTTGTAAAAGACCAAGATGCACATCCGCGTAAAGTTTAGACCCATCATCGGGGATTTCATCCGAGCGTCGGGGGAGTGTCCCAGAGCCAGGAGATAGCCAGAAAAGACTCCCTATTCTCACTAACCTCATTGGGAATGAATGTTTTTCCAAAACAGAACCAACCTCTCGTTCTAGGAGACTCCCGAGCGCTTCTAAAAACTCATAGGCATCATCGTCAAGAAGATCAATTGTTGCAACTCCAGCAGCCATAGCAAGTGGATTTCCCGATAAGGTACCTGCTTGGTAAACAGGCCCCAACGGAGATAACACGCTCATGATTTCTCTTGAGGCTCCGTAAGCTCCGACTGGCAAACCTCCCCCAATAACCTTCCCTAATGTAGTAATATCTGGCTCTATTCCAATATACCCTGCGTATCCACCTACAGGGAACCTGAAGCCACTTATCACCTCATCAAAAATCAACAATGACCCATGCTCGTCACATAGGCTCCTTAATTTCTCAAGAAACTCCTTCCTTTGTATTAGCAATCCATTATTTGCAGGAAGAGGCTCAATTATCACAGCTGCAATGTTCTCGCGATTATCGTTGAAAATATATTCCAGAGCACCCTCGTCATCTAGTGGCAAAACAATTGTCGTTCCAGAGGTGGCGTCTGGAATACCCGGGCTACTAGAAATTCCAAACGTCGCTAAACCACTCCCAGATTTGACCATCAGCGAGTCCACATGACCGTGATAACAACCCTCGAATTTTACTATCGCGTCTCTACCTGTGTACCCCCTAGCTAGCCTAACTGCACTCATCACAGCTTCTGTACCAGATGAAACAAATCTAACCAAATCTATTGAGGGAAATCTTTCCTTGACTCTCTTGGCTAGCTCAATCTCACCGATATGTGGAGCTCCAAATGATGTACCATTCGCCATTGTCTCACTTATCCTCTTGATTATTTCAGGATGTGCGTGACCGTGTACCAAAGGGCCCCATGATTGAACGAAGTCGACTAGGCTGTTTCCGTCCGCATCTTCAACTATCGCTCCTGATGCGCGATTGAAGTATATGGGGTCACCATGAACTGATTTGAATGCCCGTACAGGGGAATTAACACCTCCAACAAGATGCCTATTTGCCTCTTGATGGAGCTGACTAGAAATGCTTCTGTCCATGTTCATTACCTCAGTAATTTTTCAGAAAAAGCCTCTCTTGCGTGATACGTTACGATAATGGAGGCTCCAGATCTTGCAAAGGAAGACAAGACTTCGGCAATCATCAAACCCCTGCTCTTGCTGTCTGGACAGCTTTTGTGGACCATTGAGTATTCTCCACTCACATTGTACACGGCAACGGGCCTCAATACTTCATCTGAGACTACCTTCAGAACGTCCAGGTATGGTAATCCAGGCTTAATCATGATAATATCGGCTCCCTCTCTTTCGTCCTGTAATGCCTCTAGTAACGCCTCATCATAACCTGATCTTACATCCATTTGATGGCTCCTTCTATCGCCGAATTTTGGAGAAGATGAAGCAGCATCCCGAAATGGTCCATAAAATGAAGATGCATACTTTACCGAGTATGATAGAATTCCCGTTTCATGGTGCCCCATCTCTTCCAGAGCACCCCTGACCTCTCCTACCCTGTTATCCATCATATCTGATAATGAAATATAATCGACACCGGCTTCAGCATTGGAGAGTGCGATTCTTACCAATTCCCTCACTGACTTGTCATTGGCGATCTTTTCGCCTTCAAGGACTCCACAATGTCCGTGGTCAGTCCCTGTACACAAGCAGACATCAGAGAAAATTACGATTTCATTTCCATGTCGCATTCTAAGCTCTCTGATAGCCACGTTTAGGGGGGAATCAGACTTGGAAGCCATCGTTGCAGTAGGGTCCTTCAATTCCTCATCCATTACGTAGAATAACATGTGAGACTTCAGTCCCATGTCAATGTCTCTACCAATGGTATCAACCAAAAGATCGACTGATTGACGATAAATACCAGGCATATCTTTTATCTCCTCGTTCCTCGATTCTCCAGATACTACAAAATGAGGCTGTACTAGGGAAGCCTCAATATCCCTCGAATAAATCAAATCCCTTCTAGAGGGCGTGAAACGATTGATTCTTAGTCTCATTTCACTACTTCCCGTTGTCTCTCCACCAGAGTGTAATACTTTCCGTTACTGGGCCATCTAGAACGATTAGCTCGGTGTTGTTAAATCTCTCTATGCTATGAATTTCTGTTTCTGTTGTTGTTCCCATGCAAATCACAGTATCCGGCACGGGTAGCTCGTTGTAATCCCAGGACCTGGCAGACGAGGGAGAGGAGATGAGTAAGACATCATTTCTTTGCATCACATCAAACTTCACAATCTTTCTGGAATTTTGATACCCCACCCATGAATTCACCGTAAAACCTGACTTTCTGAGATTACTTACCATATTGTCAGTACCAACGTTGGATCTTGGTATGAGAAGGGGAACACACTGAGAGATATTTTTCTTGATGTATTTTTCAAGCTCTTTGGAGTTCTTAGCGTTAGCGCATATTGAGGCAGGGTTTCCGTGTTGAAAACATGATCGCGCAGTCCCTGCCCCCATGGCAAGCCACTGGATTCTACCAAGATCAGGAATTACCTCAATCATATTCGAGGCACACCTTGAGGCAAAGGGAGATGTAAGTACTAAGATCGGCCATTTATTTCTAGGAATAGAAAAATCTAGACGAAATTCGGGCCAATTATCTTTAATTTCTGTTAATTCAATAACCGGCGTGTTTAGAACCTCAATGCCGATATCTCCTAGTTTCATCCTCATTCTTTCAGAATTCAACGTTGAGACTAATCTTGAAGAGCCTCGAAAACCCATATCACGTTTAGTGTCCGAGTCGGTTTCTGACTTCGGAAGAGGCCCATTTTTATCAATTGCCAGAAGCTCAAAATTTTTTCCAGATGAGTACCGATCCCTCCAATATTCAGGCGCAATGTATCCATGCGACTCACCATCCACACACTCTACTCCCACTGGAGTTCTGCAACCTCCTCCCAGATATTTCAGAATCCTGCGTTCTTCACCTACTGAAACTTCGGTATAGTGGTCATTTAGTATTTCTCTGACCCAGCCAAACTCTGCCAATTTTTCTGTCAAACAATGTACAACTATCGCTCCCTGTCCTGGCGCAGTAGGCCAATCTACTGGATTTATTCTCATCGCATGTATGTCAAGGCTACCCTCTGGCAGTGCATCTAGTTGAGCAAGTCGCTGAATCCCGGCTTCAGCTAGGATGATACCCTCAACTCTCCCCTGGAGAAGTCTCTCAATTCTTGTCTCCACTCTCCCCCTTATCGCCAACGGAATAACATCATCCCTCTTAGACAAGAAAAATGACTGCCTCCTAACAGATGACGTACCTATCCTTCCACCCTCAGGAAATGTATCCAAGACCACATCCAAGTCACTGGACTCTGATGAATTGATAACTTCGCCCAATCTATTAGTTCCTTTTGCCTCGTATGAAAATAGGATGATATCAGAGGTAACCCCCCTCTCCAGATATGCCAAAGTCGATATCCTATCATCGTAATCGACCGGGACATCCTTGCTAGAATGCACTGCAATATCTATCTCGTCAAGAAATAATCTTTCATCGACCGATTTGACAAATTGTCCAACATTCGACGAAAGATTACCTCCTAGGGACAGATCGCCAGTTGATTTGATTCCGATTATTTCTACATCAGCCTCATTATCGAGTAATTTTCCAGCAGCTAGCTCCGATTGCCACATCGCTAACTTGGATGTCCTACTTCCAAGCCTTATTTTCTTCAAGCGCTAGCCTCCATGAGAGTGTCTAATTTACTCATACGGACCATTTCTCTCATGACATCAAATGAAATTTCTGACAGTAGATCTGAATTGATATCCCTATCTGTGCTCATGACCATATTTTGCAGATCATTTTCATTAAAAATACTGTCCTGATTGCATATCCACGTTGCTATCTCTCTTGAGAAAGCCTTCATCTGATAGGCCTCTGAGGATCGACATTCCAGAGCCCCCCAGTCTTGAGATTTAGATTCAAGAGTCGAGTAGACATGCGCCCTAAATCTTGATTGAGTCCTTCCATTCAAAGCCTTCATGAACCTCTCTTCTATTGCAGCTATGATCAGATTGCCGGAGTCAATGGTCTTATCGTAATCCCACTCCTTTCCAAGCTTGTGAGCTGACCTTATCCAATACTCCATGTCCATCAATCCCTGTCCGGTGCTAAGACCGCTCCTATCAATGGACGGTGGCCAGGAAAAATCCATGACCTTCGTTGTTTCGGGGACGGGTAGAGGATTCTCCTGATTGAATGTGGGGAAGGTGTTTCTGATTGTTGATATTACGATCGAGGGGTTCTCTTCCCCCTTCCATTCCTCAAAGCTCTTGAAGTTGATCAAATCAACTAATTCAGGGGTTCTTTTCGAAGACTCTACTTTTGACCGTGTCACGACATGAATATTTTTCTGACCCATTCCAATTAGAATCTCTGCTGTCTTCCTACCCATCGAGCCGTAGCCGATTACTGTGATTGAGCCTTGGTTATCTTCGCTTATTGCTTCCCGTATGGAAGAGGTGCCTAGGCTTAGCATTGATTCCGGGGTCTTGGTAAAACCAAGCTCCTTCCTCAAGCCTCTATTCGCCGCTACGGCATGGTCGAGGAACGTTGCGTTATGTACACTCAAAAGCTTTGATTCCTTGTGCCATGCTATGGCGTCTCTGAATTGGCTCATGACCTGCAGCTCTCCTATTATGAAGGAATCTAATCCAGAGCAAATCTTGACGAGGTGCCTCCAAGCTTCCATCCCTTTGAAGATATCAAACGGGGCGTAATCCATGCCTGAGTTGGTGAGGACACTATTTTTGAGATGACTCACAGAGCAATCAAACCCCACGAACAGGACCCTGTTGCAGGTTGAGAACTCAAAAACATCACATCCGGCAGTCTCGGATAATCGCATGACATGGCTTTTTCTCTCTGGCTCATTCATACCTTCACTCGTTAACTTCTTGACGAACTCAAGATTATCTTTGGATAATCTCATACCTATCATCGACACACTTTCAATTCTCCTCGCTATGTGTTCATTTCCATCAATGGGAATACTTTCCTTCAGAAGTTGACTGAAGTCAAAAGTTACACTCATAGCAATCACCCGGGTTTCACTCCCGATGTGGCGTCTAACCCGCCCCTTATGAACATCAGTTAACGTAAATCTGTGACGGAGATTTCATTTCCATCATCCGGAACTTGTTAGAGTGATGCGGCCCTGATGCAAATTTGCACTCCCTTTATGTGTGAGTTCGCATATTTTGTGGTATGGAGCAGAGTTTGGACCTACAGATCGCCGCCCTGATTTTTCTTGGCGGCACGAAGAACCTCGTCTCCGAAAAGGAGCATGGAGACGTTGAAAGAATGACTGAAGACGAGGGTATTGAATGCGATCCGTCAAATCCGCACACGATGCTGAATGCAAACACCCCCGGCTTCTTCCCAATTCGCACACCCCTAAATCTTCCCAAGATGGTTAGACAGTAGTTTATGAACCGATTTTGATATCGATGGCCACGAAGACAATAGAGTCATGTCGACGCTCTTGATTTTCCATGATGGTGTTTTCAAAAAAAATCTAACAAGCAGTGTGATATCATGAATCCAAATTTCACCCCACCCAAGAGGAAGACGAAGGTTGTTTTTGTGCAACTGGGATCGCCTGAGAGCCCGACACCGAAAGCTCTCAGAAAATACCTCAGGGAATTCTTGGGCGATCCGAGGCTAATAGATCCTGTCTCTTATACACATCTCCGAGCCCACGAGACTTACGTGCATC
>CAXHFM010000018.1:0-16406 GCA_964016345.1 uncultured Candidatus Poseidoniales archaeon
GCCTATGTTCGTCGGCAGCGTCAGATGTGTATAAGAGACAGCTCATCCACCTCGTAGATTAGCTCATAGAGGCCTACAATCAAGGTTCCGTCTCTCTTGCCAGTGTTTTCCCAGAATGTCTCGATCGTGACAATCTCATTCATCAGAGGTGCGCTAGGTGAAGACACTGCCCTCACATATTCTCCAATGAACTCCATAATCCTCAATGCGGGTGCTCTCGGGATGGATTCACTTCCGAGACCTGATACTTCATTGCCTGCCTTGTCAGTGGACGTAATCCAGAAGGAAATCGAGTCTCCTGCCTCAATTGACATTCCATTTTGCGGAGTTAGATCTAGTCTTGATTGGTATATGTCGGACCACTCTGAGGATGATGATCTGTCTCCTTCTGAGATCAACATTAGCTCCCCACTGTCTTCGGTGCCTGTGACCGGTGAGTTGCCCCTCACGTAAACCCAAGAGACCTGAAGTGGGCCGTCTTGCATACCTATTTGGTCGTTCATTATTATTGTGACCTTGACATCGTCAACCATATCTGACTCGATTATAGTGAGAGATGAGTCAGGATACTGGAGCTGATCGAATAGAGCTGTTGGCGCCCTACTATCGACAACTATCGAATAATCCGAGTTCACAGATGACCCTCCTAGTCCTGGGACATTTAATACATCCAGAGAAACTTCCATCGTAGGATCTAGAGGGACTCTATCTGGTAGGGTAACTGTGATTGAAAATGTCGAGTCATCAGCCAAATCTGTGTCACTGCTTACAAGTTGTGACCCATAGATAACGGTCGCTTCAACTCTGAGGTCATCAGGAATATTGTTTAACAGCATTCCCGAGCCTGCGTATACCAATGAGCCAGTAACCATGAATTCGTCCCCTTGTCTTAGGAACAGCTGGTTCTCTACCTGATCCATCATTGGAGATGTAAGATCGGTCATAGAGTCTGGAATGGCTAAGAATTGGTTATCCAATTGCCAAGATAGCTCCCCAATATTATTCTGGTAAGCTACGGTATTCAAATCATCTAATATCGATACGCTAGGTTTGCAAGATGATTGTCCGTCCTCCCAAACATAATCCCATGAGATTTCGAAATCCAAACTCAGTTCTGTTACAACAGCGGTTACAGACTGAGTCTGCACAGAAAGAGGCGTGACCATGCTATCGGGAGCGGACCATAGAACCCCTCTTGAAGGGTCATAGGACATCTTGCCAATGTTACTTGGGCCGTCACCACACAGCATTATAGTGACATTATCTAGAGTTTCTATTCCGTTAGGCTCGTCTATCTGCATTGAGAATGTATGCCTGTGACCGGCCAATAGGTATCCTAGTTCCGTATCTAGAGAATATCCCGATGCTGGTATGCTAGTAGGCTCATCCGTTGCGACTATCACAGAGGCCCAGGAGTTTGAAGCACCTGCGGAACCACCGGTTCCTCCATCCTGGTAAGTAAGACCCGCCCAATCAGTGCCCTCGATGAACATGTGAACAGGACTGTTGAATTCTTGCGCTGAAACATCTATTCCAATGAAGTTCACCTGCTGTTGTCCTGTCATACCAGAAGAAAGCGGTAGTGTTTGTTCAAGATACTCAGATTCGTCGGCGATTCCATCCATATTGACATCGTCAGATGTACCTCTCCAATATTTCAGAGTAATAGATTCGCCTCTGGCCTCCGATTCGTCTATGGTGATGTAAACCGAGAGGGGGATAGTTGGATCCCATACCTTTCCATGAGCATCTTGGAGTCCAGTTGGGGTATTTACTTGCAGAGGTCCAGCTACTGGTGCTGAAGAGTCAATAATTACAGTAGTCTGAGGGGGCGTTCCAGAAGTATCCTCGGCTCCCACAGTAGAGCCTGAAGGGCCCACAGTGAGCATTAGTGGCGAAAGGGTTGCCTCACTTACCATTCCGGTAAGGGAAGATAGCCAGCCGATGGTAGTCTCGAAAGATCCGTTATCGCCCATAGTCATAGGGTACAGTGACCCTGAAATATTCAATCCTACGAGGAAGTCTGTGGCCATGGGCCTAGCATCAGACGCATCTTGGAATCTTACAGTTCCCGACACATTAACGTCATTGACGCCGACTTTAACTGGGAACGGATAGAATGTTGAGAACTGATTAGATAGAAGTCTACCATACTCGTCTCTGACCTCGAATGAATCTATTTGTAAATCGTTTTCGACGGCCTTTGAGCTACCCTGTCCGCTGAATGATACCGCGGGCCATACGAACTCTCCGTTCTCATCCAGTGCTGTGGAAACCCACCTGATTGACTCAACATCATCCCAATTCCAGTTGACATCGAACATCCAATTGACTACGATGTCATCATACCCGTCAGAATGAGTGACTATTTCGACATATGTTTGGGATAAATCCAGTGGGGCCACACTGCTTCCAGATGTTTGGCTAATGGTGACCGGGTCGGATCCTTGACCCCATAGCCCATCATCGCCATTTTCAGCTCTGAAGGCAATAATTTGACCATCAGATGCAGAACCAGTGAGCTCTATCGAATCTAGTAGAGAGTTGTCATTAAGGTGGTGATGTGCAGTCTCAATCTCATTGATGGCCCCATCCGGATAGAGTGTATTGGGCACTTGGAAGTCCCTGTTGGTCATTATGAAATCATATACGAGTTCGCCGGCAATTGATATAGATCCTCTAGAGGAAGAAATAGTCACGGGTATGGCTATCTCCACAGGTTGCGGATCAGCTTGTGAGGCAGTATTGTGATAGTCAGCTATTGGGACTGAAATATCCGACACATTCTCAAACATGGTATAACCAATAGCGAGACCAGTTAGCGTCACTGTCTGGCTTTGTGTGGAGGAGAGAGAAAATTCCACAACTCTCCATTCTCGATCAGTTTCTGTATCGGTCCAACCGGATACAAGAGAGTTGATGCCTGAAATCTGGTAATGGTTCATCTCAGAAGTAAATCTCTCTGTAGCGGCGCCAGTTGAGAATGCTGCCCCGGCGATGCTAATATCTACTGGGGATTCAAATCCGTTGGAATCCGACAACAGTGAAACTAGTCCAGTATTGACGCTTCCACTTGTGGGAATGATAGCGAATGCGGAAGAAGGGGTAGAATCTATTTGCATGGTTATCGATCTAGAACCGTCTAAATAGCCGATTTCAGATTGGCTTCCTAGTAATTTGGTCTGCCAAGCATAGTGCCCTCTGGAAAGTTCATTGGGGAATGACCAGTCCAAATTTCCATCATCTGCAAAGTCTACCTCTACATTTGACGCTGGTTCACCGTAGAGATGAGAAATCTGAAGTCTGTCGATATATCCGTTTGTTGGCAGTGTCACATGGAGTGAGTAACCTGTTCTGGGAGTGGCGAAAACCACAGATCCTCCTTTAGGGGAGCTTCCGATAGAATTACCGGATTCGTCTCTGACCTCTATTTGGACATTCACTGAGGAGTTGCCTGCAAAACTGAGTGCCTTGATTGGCCTTACAGAATGAATGTAGTCTGAAGATATCGTACCAGATATGTTTGTTGCATTGATTAATCCGTCGATCACTTCCACATTGGACATCTGCCAACCGTTTAGCCCCATCATATCCGCGGTCAGGAGTCTATTTCCTCCAACTCTGATGAATTCTAGCATCGGTGTGGACAGGGGGTTTGTGGTGTCCATATCAACAACCAGTTTAATCGATGGATATGTGTCGGAATCTACTCCTGCCAGGCTGATTGGGAAATCAAGATTGGAAAATCCAGGAATGCTTGCTCCAGATAAAGCATCGATAAGGGACCCTGTGAGAGTGTTATTCGCATAGTCATCTGTCGTTCCATCAACCTCTATGATTCCCCTGTTGAATGCATTTTCACCAGCGATTGAGAAGCTTGGACTGGTCCAACTTCCTGGTTGACTAAAGTTGCCCATCTTAATGCCAACATTGTCGATATGCCATCCCGAGTTTGCATCAGTAAACCTGCCTCCAAAGGCGAACTTGAACTGTACATCATCACCTTTGTAGTCAGAGAGATCAACCTCATATGAGCCCCAATCGTTGCTGTTGCAGTGAAGTCTAGTCCATATCTCCAAACCATCATTGACAGTGTAGGTAGCGCTTGCATAGCTGTATTGCCTGTCGGTGTATGATGGCATGTCAACATGTTGCCATTGGCCACCATTGACCTTCATCCATAAGGCGCCACCAACATAGACATAGGCACCACTGCCGTAGTCCATACAGGCATTCATATCGAAAGCGAAAGAAGACTCTCCTATCCCAGATACCGAGTAGATAGGAGTCACTAGGCTTGATTGGTATACCGCATCAGTTGCGCCATTCATCCCAATCTTGTACATGTAAGGGAAGGTAGACGCGCTTTCAGGCCCGAATGAAGAACTAGGTTCGGATAGCCTCCAATCACATCTCTCAGTGTTGCAGGAACCCTGATTTCCAGAAGACTGTTGGTAGATATTGTAAAAGCCAGCATGGTGATCAACCTCCGGAGCAGTAACCTGAGAGTCCTCGAAACCCATGTCTACGTTGATGAAACCAGAGTTCAGAGTAAGGAACTGCCACTCATTGTTGGAGGGAGAGGTTGTCGCGGTCCCAGGTATGGAGAACTGATTTACCATGTCTCCGAGGGAGTTCATTGTCCTGTATCCGTAGACTGTTAGTCCCTCACGATCATCCGGATCACTGGTACCTCCAGGAGACCCATATTGTACTGAGGTGTCGGTCTGGACAACAAATCTCAAAAGACTGCCATTGACTTGGTATGCCGTTGGTACGGAGTTGGAGATTGTAACCATTCCTCCACTGTCATCGGTGTATGAAAATCCGTTTACGACGACTGATGGTATGTTACCATCTTTGTCAGCATACCCCGTTGATCCTGGTATATTGCCTGACCTGGACCTACATTGCCCGGCCGTGTTCCCCGTGGAGGAGATATCAGTCCAGGAAGTCCCGTTGTTGTTGGAAAGCTCAATGCATGCGTTGTCCCAGCTCGAACCCTCTAAATCCCAGTGGAGATCAAACTCAAGATCTGTTACATTATTGAGGTCTATGGGGACAGTTAGATACCCCAATGCATTGTTGGCGTAGTAACAGTATGTACCGTAGTTCTGGAATGAGGTACCATTGACATCGCACCCATGATGCCAGACGCCCTGGCCAGTACCATCGTTTCTGTAGTCGACATTATCAACGAACCAACCTGGGAACGATCCGGAACTGTTAGAGGTCCAAACCCTAAATCTGAATTCTACCGA
The DNA here is from genome assembly GCA_964016345.1 of uncultured Candidatus Poseidoniales archaeon. Taxonomy (GTDB): domain Archaea; phylum Thermoplasmatota; class Poseidoniia; order Poseidoniales; family Thalassarchaeaceae; genus MGIIb-O5. The sequence goes on from CAXHFM010000018.1 coordinate 5,262, forward strand.
TGCTACCGAACTAATGCTAGGATCAGAGAAAAGGGTGGTTAGGTTCAGAGTTTCTGATTGCCAACCACTGTGAGTAGCTCCAGAAAAGACTGGGAGATCGCCACTTGGGGCGCCATTGACTTCTATATTTGTCCTATCGATGTAAGAAGGGTATCCGCCATCTGTCGCAATCCATTTCCAATCTCCGCCAGATGTCCTATACTCCAACCAAGCTCCTGCTTCTGAAGAATCAAGGTGGAACCAATGGTCGAATGAAAGGTGGTAGTTGTTCCTGGTAGCATTAGAGGGAACTTGCATAATTGGCAAATAGAACCATGTGTCTACGCCGGCGGGTAGTGCCTCACCGGGCTTAGTTGCTACAGCAACACCGCCTTCTGAGGCACTTGAGGGGATTACACCATAGGACATAGTCTGTTCTTGTCCGCTTATGGATCCATTGAAATCAAAGTTTGTGGCGGCCCAATAAGTATCCTTGTTGCAGAAGTAAAGTGTACCATCTGTCTCTGTTGCATTCAATGACGTATCTCCATCATAGTAGTTTCCATAGTCATTGCCATAGACCAAGTATTTCCCCCCGAATGGACAGGTGGAGTTGCCAGAACTAAGGGGGCTCTGGCTGTACAGGAAGGACCCGTTTGCGACTGTTCCATTGCTGACTGCGCCGTTTCCACCTTGTATTGTCTGGTTGGTCGTACATAGGTAATCAACGTGTGATACTTCAGATGCATCGAGCACCCCGTTTCCTCCCTCGTCATACCCCGAGGTTAGATTGTACCCCTTCAGTCCGTTACAACTGGGGTGAGGAGTATATCCTGCTGAGTTCTCAAAGGCGATTCTGATTATATTAGCAGGACCTTGTCTGTAAGTAGAGCTCAATGATATACTGTAATTGTAGTCGTCAAACTGGGTTATATCATTCAAGGTGCCGTCATCCACCAGAGTGAGGTTCCCCTCTCGATATTCTGTAGAGGTTCCTGAACTAGTTCCATTTTCCAGAACGAAGATGTCCATCTCATGAGCGGGAGTTAATGAGGCGGCCATCGGAGAATCTGTAACATGCGCCCAACCATCCATGATTGTGGCGTTCCCTGGGGCTCTGAAGCCAGTCAGAGTTGTGGACCCCCCTGAGGTGTTCACGGTAGACGGTCCAGCCCATGAAGTAGTTGCGGCGTTCGTAATAGGTGCTAGTAGCATCAGGAGGACTAGGGCTCCTGCGAGCCTCCTGCGGTAGTTCGACATACTAGCCCGTATTCTTGTACACATTATGAATGAATTGGTCGTCTTGCATAAACTAGGCAAAAACTGGATGAATTGGTCTGTAAAAATGGAGCCACTGGGGAGAATTGAACTCCCGACCTTCCCATTACCAATGGGATGCTATACCCCTAAGCCACAGTGGCGCTGTCCGCTGGGATGGATAGCCAGCTTTGGGTGTTACTATGATGGGACTATCGATGAGCTCAAGACTGTAGAGGGTGTCGGATACGACGTAGCCGAGATCGCATAGCCTGGTATTGCGCATGACTGGAAATCATGTGGGTTCATCCCTCCGGAGTTCAAATCTCCGTCTCGGCGCCACTACAACTGACCAAATAATGCCCAAATCGTCGAGGGGCTTATGTCATCCGTCTATTGGTCATGCCCATGGAGGGGGCGACTGTGGCGACTGACGACCTTGATGCAGGAGTGTCTGAAGTCCAAAGATTGTCTGATTTTAGCAAAGTTACAAATCTAGGGGGAAGGGCGAATTTTCTATCATTCATCGATACTCTGTTACTGCAATTTACATTTCACGTACATACCTCTAGAAAATTTTGGGGAAAATATGAGGCTTTAGTATTCGCTCTTGCATCTGCATCAGTCATAATGGGCGCTTGGGATTATGGGATCGATGAGCTTTCTTCGGGCGGCGACTGGAGCAGAGGGGGACTTTTCGGCGAGGAGAGTGGTTTCCTCCATCTTGAGGAATGGTCGTTAATGCTAAGCTTGCTCACAATGATGGCTTGGGCATCCGCATTGGTTCTGATGTGGGCCAGATATCCCATAATGAGGGAGAATCTAGTCTTCCTTGTGGTCGCGTCTTTCTCTGTCCAGTTAGGGCATATTTACTCTCATTCAGGCTCTCCAGACTTCCCCTTTGGTTCGGGGATATCGGATTTTGGAGGAGTGGCAATGGGGAATCTCGTGATGATTTTTTTGGCAGTCTTCGTCGTCCACAGAGCTGTTACTGAAACCAGGGACATCCATGTTGAAGAGAAGCATGCACACCCTGACCCCAGACTAATTGAAAAGGCTTGGAAAGACCATCGGCTTGATGCTTGGAGCGCAAGCCTGGTTGTTTGGGTAATTATGATCAATATTATGTCCTGGTCTGGATCACATGCCATTTCTCAAAGACCGCCTTTCGAGGATGGAATTCTTGGGATTTCTCTACTCTACATTACTTCAGGAGTTGCATCATTCTTCTTGCTGATGCATATTGTTTGGTATCCTCATTTCATGCTGGGAGGAGGAGATCATACCATTCAGTCATCCAGGGCAAGGGAGGTCGCAGGCGTATCAGTAGTCACCAGAGAGGAAACTTTACAGGGACTTTGTCCGGTTTGCAGTGCTGAAACTCCTGCGATTAAGAAGCCTAACGGGAAGGTAGAGGTCCACTGCTCTGACTCAGAATGTACGGGTTGGGGCGTGCCTGGGGAGCCCTGTTCTTCATGCGCAAGAATTCTACCACTCCGTCTTAGATGTGCAGAGTGCGGAAGTAGCTCTTCTGCCACTAGTCACTTTGTCAAGACGGATGCATGGTAAAGAATATGCCAGAGTGAATATTATGTCTGATGAAGAAATCGAGAAGGGCGAGTCATTTATCGATAATTCAACTCTAAATTTGTTGATCAAAGTTACTTCGGGGCTAGTCGTTATCCTCAGTGCATTGATAATTTCTCTTTGGGCTGTATACCAGGCCGCAGATGTGACATTTGGTGGCCCACCCAGTTCTCTCGAATTGTGGGAGGATGAATACAGGGAGATGACAGGGTTGGATAGAGTTGGTGGTTTCGAAGGTAGTGGAGTAAAAGTCTGCATTGTTGATACTGGAATAGATATGAGTCACCCTGATCTCGAAGATGCCAAAATAATTGGTTGGAATGATCTAATTTCTGGTTCTGATTCTCCTTATGACGATGAGGGTCATGGGACTGCCATGGCAGGAATTATTGCTTCTAAGGGCGGGCTAAATGGGGTTTCTCCGGAAGCTGATTTACTGATTGCTAAGGCTATTTCAGATGATGGATCTGGGACTGATTCAACAATTGCAGATGCAGTGGATTGGTGTGTTGATGGAAGCGCGGATATTATCTCTCTCAGCCTTGGTGGGAGTCAAGGCATTGGCTCTGGATTCTTCACCACGGACCAGTTAGAGGAGTCTGTGCAGAACGCTATAGATTTGGGCGTTTATGTTGTGGCGGCCGCTGGAAATGATGGGGAAGATGATGATGGTGACGTGGAGTCGCCCGGTTCGGTAGAGGATGTAATCTGTGTTGGTGCAGTAACTAGAACAAGCTCAATCTGGAGTGGGAGTTCCGAAGGGGACAACAATGGAAGATTATGGCCTAACCCAATTTTCCCTAGGCAGGACCCAGATAAGAAACCGGAAATCGTTGCACCCGGTCATGAGGTACCAATTTTGATGGCGCGAAGCACCGGAAGTGGAACTTGGTGGGGATGGTCAAGTGGAACCTCTGCCTCGACTGCATGGGTTTCTGGCTCATTAGCGATTTTCTTGGAAGCTAACCCTGATATGAAAAGAGACGGGGCTCAAGGTGGGGCTTCTGCAATATCAAACCTGAAAATGATCATATCACAGAACTCCGAGATGAGGAATGGTCAAGAAGATCACGATGACCATTATGGTTATGGATTACTTCGTATAGATTTAATCATAAATCAGACTCAAAACTCTAGTTCAGATTCGATTCTTCAAGGCATAAGTTCTTCTGGAATAAAGGATATTCAAGGCAAATATGTGCAAGAAGTTCAAGCCACGCGTCGGATAATAGCTAGTGTTCCGCCAGATAATTCTACGAAAGAAACAGAATGATTCTCGCTGACATTCTTGATGAATGAAATCCATTGATTGAATGCGAAAACCTTGGATTGAGCCTCTGTTGGTTCCTCTCCATCTACCGGGGAGCCAACGTCACCGGTGGGAACCTCTGGCTCTGGTACTATCATTATCCCCCCAGGTGAAAGAATTTCAAATGCTGAGGATGCAGCCACGGGCCTATCTGAGTCTGGCAAATCTATGATTACTAAAGAAACAGGTAATGGAATATCACTAGGCCTAGCCAAGGACGGCAATGATGCTGCTGCTGCAGACCAGCTAGTAACTTCTGCCGTTATCTCGATCCACGGTTTGGCGATTACTCTTGACCAAGATTCTGCGTTGTATCTTCTGATCAGTCTATCTATAATCACTCCGAATCTAGCTCCCTCTTCAACGATGATAAAGGAGTCCGGCTTTGCTCCAGACGAACTATCGGGAATGGATGGGTCACCACACCAAAGATCGAACAGCCAGGCGGAGAGATGTCCTATCCCTCCTCCTACCAGTATGGCGTTACCAAGTGGCACTCTTGATACGATATCTCTTATCCTGCTTCTCAGCGATCGAGGCATTGTTCGGAGCCCCATCAAGAGCATTTGTTCTCCGATAGAAGCGGCTATCTGAGGCTCAGTATCGGTTCTACCTGTGTCTTCGGAGAGCATTCTTTCCAGCATCTCACTCTCAGACATCTGTGGCAGACCAAAACCATCATTGGCAGGTGTCATGAACAGCGATAGAAGCATCATTTTTCAAGATTAGTCTGCGAGGATGCCTTCAAGAGACCCATTCGGGCCGGGAGAACATGAGCGAAGTGGGCGATGACGGTGATGCTATCGCCGATGTAACTGAATGTCCAACATGTTTGACTATGACAGAACATGAAATTCTGAAGAGGGTTTCAAGAGGAAAGGGAGAGGATATTTTAGTTAGGTGCGTCGAATGCTCGGAAGTCCATCTAGTGAAACTTAGACCTAACTCCTCTGTTAGCATTAAGACTACTCTCTCCGAAGGGCCTGAGAGTTCCTCAGTATTTGTTGAGTCAGATTCTGATGAGTCCATTTCGGTTGGGGATTTATTCGAAAGGGATGGTTCCTTCTGGTCTGTAACAAGGATAGAGGTCGGAGATAAGATGTCGGTTAAATCCTGTAAAGCTGAGGAAATAGTCTCAATGTGGGCTGTGAATAAGAACACATGCGTGGTCAAGATTACACTGACAGATGAAGAGACTAGTATTGCTTCAACAATTGACTGCGATCCAGAGAAGGAGTTCTCCTGTGGCACCGTTATGAGGATAGATGGCCGTAGATGGAGGATTAGGGCAATCCATACTGGGGAAGGCAGGACATTGAGGGGGAAGAGAGTCGCCGCTGATATACGTAGGATGTATCTCCATCCAGTTGTAAAGAGTTAGCTATCTCCTGTTTGTCCACGGCATGAGTAAAGTCTTGAGGACATGCGTTGCAACTTCTGGATTTTCCTTCAATCTCCTTATTCCATATTCGTACCACTGCTGTCCATAAGGGACGTATATTCTGGTTAGGTGGCCTTCGGATTTTAGTTTTCTCCTCAGGTCTCCCCGCACTCCTAATAGGAATTGGAATTCGTACCCCGGGCCCTTTCCTGGGAATGATCTACTGCCATTATCAGGAGAGAGGTCAAACTTATCCAATAATGAGAGGGAATTATCAATCACGGGATAGTCATGCGAGGCTATTGCAGTGTATGCGCCATTTCTCAGCATATGTTCTATTGCCATGTTTGTAGAGTCCACAATTTCATTATATCCCGTGTGGGCTATTTCTTTTGGCTCTAGATAGATTCCCTTGCAAATCCTAAAATCTGAGTTGGGACCTAGTACTTCACATATTTTATCTATGTCAGAGATGGTTCGAAATAGCCTACCTTGTAGAACTACGCCAATATTATTCAGTCCTTCGGACCTGATTCTAATCATGAATTCAATTGTTGAGTCGGTAACTCTGCTATCCTCCATGTCTAGTCTTACAAAAATATCGTTTTCTGATGCTTTTCTCGTTACATCCAGGATATTATCGTATGCTACTTCTTTGTCAATCAATAGTCCAAAGGCAGTCGGTTTAATCGAAATATGTGCATCGATATTATTTTCTTTGATTGAGTAGATTAGTTGGGAGTATTCTTCTAGGAAGAAGTTAGCTTCTTGCAATGAAGTAATTTCCTCTCCGAGTACATCAACTGTAAAACAAGCCCCTTCTGGGGAGAGTCTTTTCATTGTAGTAATTGCATCCTCCAATTTCTGTCCAGCTACGTATCTGCTCGCCACCATACGGATTATTGGTTTTGGAGCCAGTGGCATTGCCGCGACAATCAGCTTCCCCAAGAACGCCATTAGTAGTCCGAGGAGGAATCAAGACTTCACGATTACTCTTGCAGGATCTCTTTGCTCCTACGGATTAATATGTTATTTTCGTCGAGTAATTTCGTAATTTCATCTCTTTGCCAACCCTTGAATGACTTTCGATCCAGATGCACAAATATGTCCGCCCCAGGATATGCTTGCTTGGTAGATTCAACAGCTGAAAGAATCGAATCCTGCCATGAGATAGTAGATTTTCCGTCAATAATCTGATTGGTCATGCCGAAATCGAGCGAGTAGCCTGCCAAGACATGACCTAACCAGATATTCCCCTTCTCCACTACCGCTTTGTGCCTTGGAGCATAATGCCCCCCTCCAAGGCCAATCATGACATCCCCCTCTCCTTTCCAATTACCCATTGGAGTGTTACCACTTAAACCCAAAACTTTGCAAAGAACACTGGCCCAGACTTTGAGTGCATCTTCTCTGCTCCAGTCAGACTTTGTGGAGCCTATCTCTATGTAAAGAGTAGGTGCATTTAGCACTGGTCCGTGATGTGTTGCTTCTATTGTGAGATCAAAATATTCATCTAATTTTTTCTCTCTTGCCTCCTTTAGCATCTCCCTATACAGAGATGCAAATCTAGGAGATGGTGGGACTAAATGCCCGTTGATACCGCCCGATTTGCCAGGCATTCCAGACGGGTAAATACCGGGTAGTCCGATAGCATGCAGAGTTATTGCAGGAGTGTCTGTCGAAGAAACATGCCTAGAAAGAACTAGAATTTCGCTTATTTTGCAAGATGTCTCGTTTTCATGGACTGTATCTATTGAGTCTGCATGGATATGGATTTTTTTTATTGACAGAATGTGGACATCGCAAATCAGGTGTTTTACAACGCGACCATGTGAGAAAACCTCCTCTTGAGCCCACTCAGAGGACCTGAGTAATGAGTCACGGAGGTTAACCGATGCATCATCGGACTCGGAGCATAAAATCAGAGTCACCATGCTACTCGCAGGGGAGCCATGTATTCAATATTGTAGCCACACCTTCAAGCGGTAGTGTCCAGACGCAGCTTCAACATGGTGCATAATGTTGGGTTCAATCCAGTTAGGATTGATAGAGGCGAGGAACATTCTTTGATAGTTGGATCAGATGGACAAATGTTGGAAATAGATAATCAAAATGAGCGGGTTACTGATGAGGTAATGTATCCATTTCCGGATGTATCATCGTGTGGCGTTGTTAGCTCTGATAGTTGGATTGGCTCGTGGGTTGATAGAGGTATGAGAAAGGCCTACATGGGCTCATTTCCGTTAGGTGTAAAGTGGGAATCTGCTGGCTCAGACTCTGATGAGACTGAAAATGGAGATATTGATAAATCTCTGAGCAGATCTGCTTCCTGGACTAGAGAATTACAGTCTGAACCTCTTGCCATGTGCATGGTGGATGGTAATATCGTTTTTGCGTGTCTTGGTTCCGGGATATACATGATAGACGGGAATGCGAGTGAGATTTGGAGGTCACCCTACCCTCGATGGAGAGAGCTTGAGGACCTAGTTGGAATTGACTCGATTGTTTCTTTGATTGACAAAGAAGATGAGATATATGCATTCTCATCTTCTGGAGGTTATTCAGTGGTCTCCATGACTACCGGGCACGAGGTAAATAATGGCATTCTATCTAATCTCCCAGAAAGGGTACATGATGTAAGATTTGACAAGGATTCCGGATGGATCATAATGCTACATGGCAAAAAAATAGCCATATTGAATGACCTTGATTCGAAGCCGACCATTTTCAGAGTCCCTGGACCTGTGTTGGACGTATCCCCTTACGAGGGAGGGTGGAAATGGACAGGGTGGAGGCATGATGGATATCTCTCCAATGGGAAGCTGAATACGGTTCCAAGAAACGAAGTCGGAATATCAATTATTGGTGATATGGTACTGACCAATAGTGGATCTTGGAGTGTGTTTTACGATGGAGCTCCATTGGACGATAGACATAGCTAGCTTCGATATTTATTCGTTTTTGACCGTATAACCACATTTTCCGCAGGACTTACGATCTTTATGAATGGCCAAGAAAATACCTGGCCCGCATCTTGGATCTGGACAGAACTCCCCACGCTCCAATTTCCCATCTTCGATCTTGTACTTCGACCACTTAGAGTTAGCATTCGGGCTGTCTGACATCACTCATTCCCTCCTTCTCCGTCTTCTGATGAGTCGTCACCTCTAACCTTCTTATGCCTCTTTAGTATGAAATTTGGCTCGATTGACGACGCTTCCTCTGTGGAGTATACTAGTGCCAGCCCGGTAGTTCTCGGCATACCGAATCTCGTTGAAACGTCTTTGATGAAAATTAGCTCTTCTTTTGCACCGGGCTCGACCTTAGCTGCGGCGGCAACCATCTGCGAAAGATCGGGGGTGGGAGAATTAGGATGGTCCCAAATAAATCTAATTTCGACCCTGTCTAGCAATGGGTTATCTTTTCTTTCAATTACTTGCATTTATTCACCTACCTGATGTTGACTTTGAGGGCATAATTACCCGGCCTAGTGATATTTAGCCTCTTGGCGACTTCTGACCTGGCTGGATTGAGAATTACTACAAATCCTTGCCAATCGGTTGTTACAGGAGAATTGGGACAATGAGGGCATTGAACTGGATCGTTTTTGTTCTCTGGATCAGGGAGAATCTGATTGCATTCCCCACATGCAAATGGTTGCTTGGCCATTCTAATCATTCTCCGTAATCCAACCAGCAGCGCCAAGACCGTCCATCTTGCAATTCAGGCCAATCTTACTTGCCCTTGGATCATTCTGGTTGATAGCTTTTGAAACTACTCTAGAACGTACGTGGGATCCTTCTTCTATGTGCTTTCCAGATTGGGCCCCCTCAATCCTCCTTATTCCCATATTAACCTGAATTGGCTCATCTAATATCTGTGACTTGTGGAGTAGTGCCTCAACAGGTCCAATCCTCACGAATGCTCCGTATTCTGAGACATCTGATACATACCCATCAACTACTTCATTATTCTCCATATTGAAAAGAAGTGCCTTGAAGCTGACAGCTTGATAGATTGCTCCATCCCCGTGTATTATTTTTCCCCTTCCAACAGGCGTGTGATCGAAAGTTAAAACAGTGTAATTTTCATCAACATCAAATCGTCCTTCAAAGGCATCATTAGCAAGACTGTCTATGTGATCAACCAGACTCTGTCCCTCTCTAATATACTCTGCTGGTATACGAATAGTGTCTTCCCGCTCAACAATACTGTACATTTTTTTTCCTCCAAACCAGACCTCTCCAAGGCTCGCCGGGACGGGGGGATATCCCTCCCGTCCTTCATTGGCAGAGCCTCTGGAGGAGAAGTCCGTGTGCCGGCGACCTGCCTCTCCTGTATAAGCACAACGGATGCAAAGATATGCTCGGCTAGGGGCAATAATCCCTCAGACCTACGGTCTGAGAGAGAATATGGTGGGAACGTTCAAGAGTGTCACAAATACCATCAGCTATTCTGATGGCATCTCTTGCATGGACCGAGGGCAGGTCAAATCACCTTAGGGCACTTATCATTTCGGCAATAATGTCTCTCGTGGTTTTCTATCCACTAGCTCTAGAAGAGGTCGCTAAGACTGGAATATCAGAAGATAGTTCGAAGCTTACCGCTGGTGTGGTGAATCCATGGGAGGATGGAGACCAACCATGGCCCCAATCCGGGAGAACCCCAGGAAAAACGTCTGCTAGTCCTGTGCATGACCCAATGGGTAGCCTAAATTCACTTTCATCCATTACTTCCCCTATTGTTAATTGGGAATACGGCAACTATGACATCGGTACTGATTCTCTTGGAACTCCAATCGGCAATTTTAGTGATTCCCTTCAAGTCGATTCAGAAGCTAATGAAAGATGTGGAGGTAGCTCACTTTACACAGTATTAGTTCAGACCGATACTACCTCAGGGGATAGCTATCTAAGAGTGATCGAAGGAGAAGATTCCGACTTGGCATGGGAAGTTAATCTTGGTCAAACTGAGGCCATCAAAGCTTCTCCAATGATTATCGATATAGATGGTTCTGCAGGTCCGGAAATTCTAGTCGTGTATGATTTAGTGGTAGGAAGCGATGTCACACTGCGAGTTGATGCTTGGTCGCCTAGACTAGTTTGTGATGTCACGGGATGGTCACCGAGTGGCACGCATGACAGTCAATTACTTTGGAGTTGGGAGGAGCCCGATGCGATGATAAGTAGTGAGGAGGGCCCATACACCGGAAATATCTGGGGCGGACATAAGCCTACCTCACAACCTCTACTGGCTGATTTGGACTTGGATGGCGATGCAGAACTAGTGATAAGCAGCATAAGGGAGAGTGACAATTCCCCCCAGGTAATTGCAATCAATCTCCCTTCTTCTGGTTCACCTACTAAGATTTGGGATAAGAACTTGAGATACGGAAGTCATGGGTCCGACCCTGTTTTTGTTCAGACTGATGATAATACAGCTTATGTGATGCTGACAACAACTGAGTCGACAAATGGTGCGATGTGGCTATGGAAGCTTGACTCATCGAGTGGTGACCCCAGTTGGGATGGCAAGTCACTGGGCAACCTAGACGGGGACTCGAATGTACCTCATATCAGACTGTCGCTTATACACATCTCCGAGCCCACGAGACTTACGTGCATCTCGTATG
>CAXHFM010000019.1:0-15747 GCA_964016345.1 uncultured Candidatus Poseidoniales archaeon
CCCTTCTCCAGCGAACATTCTAACGGGTAGCTCATCCTGTCTTCTGAATGGAAAGACCCCTCCTGTGAATGGGAATGAGCCAGGAGCGTTCTCCCTACGAATCCACTCCAGTTGCTCCCCCCAATCCTTTGAAGATGGAAGAGCAACGCGAGGGACTTTGGTCCCGGACATTGTCTCATGGATCGTTTTAACTGGAATCTCATTGCCTCTTACTGTATAGCTAGCCTCTCCAGACCTATACGCTGTGGCCATCGATTCGAAACTTTTCAGTGCGTCCCATGCCTCACCTGGGATAGTAGATCTGATCTGGTTAGACTCGAACTCCAGGTCATCAGCAGATGAATTGTTTCCTATCGATCTCATTTGCTTGGTTGCCGCTTCCAACTGCTGAACTAGTCTGACCGCTTCACTGACTTCTTTCGTCCTCTGATGGTATTCGCGTACGGCCGAGGAAACCTCAGCGAGATATCCCTGACGCTCTGGAGGAATTGGAGGCTCTCTCGTGGGGAGTCCATCAACGCCCAGCCTTGGTTCTGAAGCCACAAAACTAGTCTCAAACCTCTTGTTCAGTATATTGGCCAAGCTTTCCCATAGCCTGTCTACACCCGCGTCTGCGAATTGACTGGCTATGGTTGGAATTACAGGCATTGATTCCGGACTCTGGTCAAACGCCTCTCTGTTCCTCTGGAACTGCTTACGGATTTCTGAAAGGGCATCCTCAGCCCCAGGCCTGTCGAACTTATTCAGCACAACTATGTCAGAGTAATCCAACGCCGCCAGTTTCTCAAGCTGACTGGGCGCGCCATACTCCCTTGTCGTTACGTACATGGAAACGTCAGCCACCTCGGTAATCGCATCGTTACCTTGCCCTATCCCACTGGTCTCTACCAAAATCAAGTCGAATCCAACAGCCTTGCAAACATCTATGCCCCGATCGATACAGTCTGCTATCTCTCGTCCACTATCCCTACTCGCAAAGGATCTCATGAATAGATTTGAATCAGTCAGTGAATTCATTCTTATCCTGTCTCCAAGAAGGGCACCACCTGTCTTTTTCCGTGTTGGGTCAGTAGCCAATAGTGCTACCCTTGCTTCAGGATTATCCCTCCTGATTCGAAGCATGACCTCATCCATAAGGCTAGATTTACCCGCTCCACCTGTTCCCGTGACGCCGACTACTGGGCAACCTTCAATTTCGGCTACGGACCGTATTCTAGCTAGTGCGTCTCTGAAATCCTCATTGGACGAGTTCTCAGCCATAGTCAGCATTTTTGAAACGGATCCATGATCCTCGGCAGTAATCGGACTGTCCAGTGAATCAAATCTTGATGATTCCATTAGGTCAGTATCTCCGGCCTGTCGCATGGCATCCTGTACCATTCCCACAAGTCCCATCGATCTTCCGTCATCAGGAGAGTAAATCCTGCCTATCTGATTATCCTTGAGGTGCTCAATTTCATGTGGCAGTATAGTTCCTCCACCACCGCCAAAAAGAAACACATGCCCAAATCCGTTGCTGTCTAATATCTCGCGGGTGTGTGTGAACATCTCAACTGCTCCACCTTGGTATGAGGTGATAGCCACGGCGTGCGCATCCTCCTGAATGGCGGCTCTCGCCACTTCGTCCGCTCCCCTGTCGTGACCCAGATGAATAACCTCGCAACCCTGACTCTGCAGGATTCTCCTGAATATGCCAATAGCAGCATCATGGCCATCGAAGATGGCTGCGGCAGTGATCACTCTGAGTGGTATCCGTGCATCTGCCATGCTTTCCGGACACCACTACCTGACATGAAGCCCACGGAAGGCCAAATCACGTGAGAACCCCAGTTCGATGGCAAAATTAGGGATGATTCGGGTCATATTTCAAGAACCCCTGCTCGTCCTGATAGAAATATGGCCCTAAATCAGACTCTCTGCTGTCCTAGAGACGGTACTGCTCTAGTGAGGGGCCATGCAATACAAAGTGACTCCTTTACAGATCACGGAATGTTACATTGTCCTAAATGTACTGGAATTCTCCTAAATGCCGAAGCGTCAACTAATTCGATCACAGAGAAAAAAATGAAAAAAATGCACCAGGCATTTAAATCCGATTGCGAAAAGACAGGCCTAGACTGTCCTTACTGTACTTCCAAGATGAGAGTCAGACAAATCGTATTCAAAAGAATCAATGGTACTGACTTGGATCCAATAGAGCTGGATGGATGCCCCGAGTGTAATACGTTCTGGTTTGACTCAGGCGAGCTTCAGAGAGTCGTCAGTCCAGACCATGAGCCTTACGAAGAGTCAGACAGAGAAGCTAGTGCATTACTCATGGCACTAGAACTCCTAATCCTTCTGCCACACAAGTTCCTATAATCAGAACCATCCGCTTGCGAGTAACCCGGCGAAGGCGAACATCAGGAGCCCCATACATCCGTCTATCAGATGGGCAATCGATCTCAGACGCTCTATACGATCCCCAGAGCTCAGAATTGTAGCCACAGTCACGTACCAGGATCCATCAATTGCCATCCCCAGAGCACCCATCCCCAGTAGCGTACCAATGCTAATGTCCGCCTCAATGAAGGGAGCATACAGAGCTAGCATCCATGCTAGGATCTTTGGGTTGAAAAGCGCGATCATGAATCCTTGGATAAAGCCAGTAAAGTCAGATCCTACCTCCTCATTCGAGATGTTGTTAGCCTTAGGGCCCTTCCAAAAGTTATGCATGAATCTAGTCCCCAGCCAAAATAATATTGCTACTCCTCCCCAGTGAAGGGCCAATTGAGCTCCATCATGCAGAGATAGCGCAGTAGCCAAGCCAAGGGCGGCCATAAATGCGTAGATTCCGAAACCTATTCCATGACCAATGCCAGTCGCTACTCCTTGGCTACGGCCACCCGAAATTGTGTTACTTAGGATCACTGCTAGCGATGGTCCGGGACTCATTGCCCCTAGTATGAATACTATCGCTAGTGCGACCCATGCCTCTGGGGACATCTCAGTTCCTCAGGAGTACATCGACTCGATCTCGGATGACCAGTTCTCTCGGATCTGCTTTCTCCTGATCTTTAGTGTGGGGGTAAGCTCTCCATCATCGACGCTCAAGTCTCGAGGTAGGACAGTGAATTTCTTGACCTGCTCGGGGTTGCTGAATTTTCCATTAAGATCGTTAACTGCTTTCTCCAACTGCTTGTAAGTCTCACTGCCAACTGAGGTATACTCGGCAAGGTCGTGTCCAAGATCAGCTAGCTTTGCTAACTGCTTGGAAGGGTCCTTGGGAACCTCTGTAGCGCCATCAAGTCCATGCACATCCCGCAGTATGGCGCCCACATCAAGGGTGAAGAGTGCGCTACAGTACTTCCTGTTGTCGCCAATCAGCATGCATTGCGACACAACAGGGATTGACTTCATCGTCTCCTCAATCACTAATGGAGCTATATTCTTCCCTGCTGAGCTGACATAGATTTCCTTCAGTCGTCCAGTAACATATACGTATCCATCCTTGTCCATCTTACCTAAGTCTCCAGACTTCAACCAGCCGTCTTCCGTCATTGTGGCGGCTGTAGCCTCTGGATCCCTGTAGTATCCTGGCATGATGTGCCTTCCATTGAATTGGATTTCTCCATTTCCCTCATCGTCAGGATCAGCAATTCTCAGTCCAGTTCCGTCGAACGGCTTTCCTACAGACCCTATCCTGTTGTATGCTGGAGATCCTAAGGTAGCGCCAGCAGTGGTCTCAGTCATACCATATCCCTCGAAAAGAGGTACTCCAAGCTTGGAGAATAGCTTTAGGATGTCTGGATTGATCGGGGCGGCTCCAGTTACAGCAAACTTGACGTTTGAGAAGCCAATCTTTTCCTTCGCCTTCTTCTTGATGATCCCACCAAGGACTGGCAGGCTGAGTAGCCAAGTTGGGGGAAGTCCAGCAACTAAGTTACTGTACACCTTTTCGTAGATTCTAGGGACCCCAATAAACAAAGCTGGCATCGCATCCTTGCTGTAGTCGATTGAGTGTAGCGGATTGTCGACCACAGTCATATGCATCGCATCCCTGATCCAGAGATGATTATCTGCAACCTGGCCGAACACATGGGCGCAAGGTAGCCAAGAAACATACGCATCCCCGGGATTGAATTTAGCCAGCTTTCCAATACACTCCAACTCATAGTCGAAGTTGTCATGAGTCAGAACAACTCCTTTCGGATTTCCAGTTGTCCCGGACGTGTAGATGAGAGCCGCTGTATCGGAGGGTTTGATCCCTGAAACCCTCTCCATAACTACATCATCAGAGATTTCCGAACCCATTGACATGAAACTTTCCCAGTCGTGAGCCTTCGGGTCATTGATGGATTCCATGCCAATCATAGAAACAACCGCCTCCACCTTTTCCAATGAGGACATGGCCTTCTCGAGGCGCTTCGTGCACATTTTTCCCGGGTCTCCGTTATCCATTGGGTTCGTCCCTACAAAAACTACCTTAGAGTCTGAGTTACCAACTACCCACTCGACCTCCTCAGGCGAGCAGGTATGGTAAACCCCTACTGCGGCTCCATTGCAGAAATTAGCAGCAGCATAGGCGGCATACCATTCCATTCTGTTGTATGAGTAGATGCTTAGGTTATCTCCGGGTTCG
The DNA here is from genome assembly GCA_964016345.1 of uncultured Candidatus Poseidoniales archaeon. Lineage (GTDB taxonomy): Archaea > Thermoplasmatota > Poseidoniia > Poseidoniales > Thalassarchaeaceae > MGIIb-O5. The sequence goes on from CAXHFM010000019.1 coordinate 4,622, forward strand.
AAACCTAAGGAAATCAGTGACTTGGCCATTTTCATGGTAGAATTGTAAAAATCTGACCATGTCATCCTGACCCAGTTTCCAGAGCTATCTTTCCATGAAAGCGCATTATCATCCGGCTTATTAAGGGCGTTTGAGATTAGGTACTCGGGCGTCGTCTTAGCGTCCATGGGGCTTTACGGGACATTAGCCGACTTAACTCTTTACTAGGGGGAAAAAGTCCCATCCCTATCGATTTAGGGAAGAACTGCTCTAACGTTTTCCCTCCAGTCAGCGCCTCCATTTCGATTGGCTAGGGGAGAAGCAGGGGAGGGATGCCAGCATCCCTTTACGATGACTCCACTGTCCATGAGTGCATCTGTGGCCCTCTTCTCAGCAAACTTTCCAACGCCAATAACGGTATCTGCATCAAGAATTTCTACAACCTCTAGTAGATGTTTATCACACCTCTGTAAAAGCTCTTTTACAATGGGGCCAGAAATCTTGTCGGGAGTAATATTGCTTCCTCTCGGCCCATCCAATAGCATCAGAGGACAGTGATTTACGAGGAAGACATTTTCAAAGATCTCCTTGGCTCCGCCATAGGTTTCAGAAAGTAGTCCCCAAATCCTAGTTCCTGAGACCTCCTCTCTGGGATATTCCAAACCAATAACAGGCCTACTAGGATGAATAACAGAGGGCTGATTGACTTCAATCCCCGAGATTCCCAGAAGGTCTCTTACAATGCTGGTAGCCGCAAAGGGTATCCCCATCTGACCCATTCCGTGAGGTCCTGGATTCATTCCCATCATGACGGTATTTGCTCCCTTGTCTCCCGAGATCTCTATGTATCTCCTGTGGACTTCCCAAGCATAGTCAAGTGGATTGTAGACACAATCAACAGTCCCCCGTGTCGTCAACTCCCTTCCAAAAATGTTAACATCATCCCTCAATCTTGAAGAAACTTGCAATAATCTCTCAACCGACATTGTATCACTACTGCTTTACGTCTGAAATTCTGGCCCCGGAGATTTCCAGTAAATATTTAGGAGAAATTGGGAAAACAGTCTGAGGACTTCCTCCAGCCCCCCATACAGTTTCAAATTGCATCAAGTCCTCATCCATCAAGATTTTAGTTTCCTCAGTGTGTCCGAATGGAGGTACTCCTCCCACCATATATCCAGTGCTAGACAGAACATATTCGGGTGAGGCCATTCCTGGCTTGTACCCAAGAATCCTCCTCAGCTTCCCCTTTCTATCGACCCTGTTGGAGCCAGAGGTGATGACTACTATTGCACAGCTATCCCCCTGGAAAACAATTGACTTTGCGATATGGGATATTTCGCAACCGAGTTGATTAGCAGCATCCTGAGATGTCATTGTTCCCTCCTCATAGAGTTTAGATTCAGGAGAAAATCCTATTTCAAGACACTTGGATATCCAGAGATCGTGACCATCCATGAAGCCCAAAGGGGGCCATGAGTATTGATGGTTAGGGATTTCTTGAATAATATCAGGCCTTACCGGTCTTATGCTGACTCCCATCGGGCCTCAGAGATTGGAAAGGCTCGTCAAGGTTACAGTGGCAATTCAGGTCGTCACTCTCGTATTTTGCTACTTCTCTTGGGTTTTGGACGGATGCGATCCGTTCATACCATTCATCTCCGATACCGACACTAATCCCGCCTCTAGCTGGGCATTCACTATTGGGTTCACTCTGATCGGGGCTCTTACGGTACCTCTATCGATACTATTCTATAATGTCAGAAGAAGATGGGCAGAGCAGAATCATGAATCAGGAATTGAAACTATGAACCTACTATCAGCTATTTCTGTGGCCATATCTGGGCTATCCACAATTTGGATTTCATACACGCCATGGCACGAGCAGATGGAGCTTCACATGATACAGGCTAGGATAATTTTTGGTGGCCTGATAATCTGGGCAATTCTATCAACTGTTATGTCCTTGAGGATGCTTGAGCGTGACACGCGCTTCGTTTCACTTTTTCGAACTCGTAGACGTTGGACTGTTTTCTCCCTGGTATGCCTACTAGGGCTGGCAATCTCGGTGTACTCGTATGCAGGAAGCTCACTTTCTATGCCTGCAGGGCACATGGACACGGTCTTGGAGTGCAGTGATCTCGGCCACCCTTCCCTTTCTTTAGCCGCATTCTTTGAGTGGCTGTTGGTCATAGGGTTTGCAGGAGTCTCTTACACAGGGGCGCAAGAGGCACTACTCCTCGACCATTGAGCTAGCCTCCTACACGGGTGTAAAATTCATGACTGAGCCATCACGGGCCTAGAGGCATGTGGTCCCCCTTCGGTCCCTATGGCACCGTCATGATATTCATCCTGGCGTCCACCATCCCCTTGAGGAATCTTCTCTCTAGGGATGAGAAGAGTGAGCGCCTCCCCCTGTCAGAACTTCCCTCAGAGATAAGGTCAAAGGGCTACCAATGGCATATTTCTCTTTACTTGTTGATGTACCTGTACAAAATGGTCATCGATTTACACAATGAGCCAATTAAGGCTAGAGTGGGCGGATATACACACTTGGTGCACTCAATTGAGGGTGATTTCTCTATTTGGGCGCAGGACCTATTCAGGAACGACCTTCTAACTGACCTTCTATCGTTCCATTACCTCTTCGTCTATCTACTGATAATCTGGTTTGTTCCTGTTTATTTCATCCTCGTTAAGGACCAAGTAATGGCCGACAAGGCCGCTCTCAATTACTTCGTAGTGTACGTGCTCGCAGTACCGTTATACCTCTTTTTCAATGTGGAAGTCACCAGCTCGTTCATTCCAGGGATGGATGCCATGTTGTATCACGACTCTTGGTTTATGGAGTTCTTCACTAACAACGACCCCTTAGATAATGGCTTCCCCAGCCTCCATTTTGGACTCCCTGTCGGTTTTCTCATACTCAATAGACTCCATTGCAGAGATCTTGGAATTTCTATCAGGGAATGGAGGCATCGTGAATTAGATTTGTTCGTTATGGCCAATGTCGCAATCTATTTCTTCAGTATCCAGTACCTTGGGATTCATTGGGTAATAGATATCATTCCAGGCCTTGTTCTGGCAGTTGTATGCGCTACATTCTGTCATAAATGGCAACCAAAACTAAGAAGCAGGCCTCAGAAGGGATGGGGATCCATACTCCCTTCCAGAAAGGGGGCATCAATCGCTATTGTCTTCACGATACTTTGCGCATCCGCCATAGTTTCAGTGATTATTGATGGCAGCGGTTCAGAAAAACAGAACCCCAATTTTAGGTTTGGCCAAGGCGATGTAGCCATAGACATAGTAGAGGTCCACAGTCTAAGCCATCCGGTGATCGTAGAGATAATCAATGTCGGTGAATACCCGGTCAATGTCGTAATAGTTGATCGTGATCACGTCATACCCCATGTCGATAGGGGAAATGTCGATTGGTCAGCAATAGTAGCAGGCTCAGACCTAAACCCCGACTTCAGTGCCGTGACTCTCGAACAAGGCGAGTCATGGACAACTGAGGTCTCGACCTCATCACTCTCAGATGTCCATCTAGTACTTGCCAAACTTACAGGAACCGAGCAAGGAGAAGGAGAAGTGAGGATCACGATGGAGTACTTCGATGATGAACTGATGTGGACAGCAGTGCTGATCTCCCTCCCAGCATTTTTCATAACCGGGCTTGCCATGGTAATATTTACTGGTAACTTAGACTACGTTGTAGGCAAAGATTCCGCCCATGTAGACCCCTGAAGAGGCACCTAGCCCTATCCAAAAACCCACTCTGAAGGCCGGATAGCTTTTCCTCCACACGAATATGGACTCTCTGACCCAGACAAGTATCACCGGTACAAACCATACAAAAAATAGTAACTGCCCAAACAGAGATATCAGGAGGGCGACGAGGGAGCCTACAAACATCTCAAGCTTGGACTCAATACTACTTTGAAATAGGCATATTATCACACAAGCAATAGTTGCCATGGCAAACGGAGCGAAAAGCGAGAATTTCGTTTCAGTAGTCAGATATTGCGACTCTACCAAGTACGGAGCGCAACCAGCCACAAAACCCATGACACTGGGTATCGCCACTGGCCAAAGGGGCGGTTGTTCCCACTTCACGTCCCCCCGTGGCATCACACACCAATGAAGTCTGGTATTTCTCCGAAAGGTTTTCTTTAGATTTCTTCGTCTGGGGTAATATGCCCAAGGGGGAAATTGTACTGGGGTGCCTCGCCCCACACCCGCCACATGTCGTATACGCAGAGAACCCAGATCAGAATGAGCCAGTTTCAGAGGGAGGATGGGAGACTCTCAGATGGGGCTATAACAGACTAGCAAGGAAGCTCAAGACCATAGACTATGATGCCCTCGTCATATTCACGCCCCACTGGATGACCTACATAGGCACCCACTTCCTTGGTTTGCCCGAGTTCAAGTCCAAGTCAGTCGATCCAGTCTTCCCGAATATATTCAGGTACAACTACGATATCAAAGTAGACGTGGAGCTTTCGGAGATTATGCGTGAGAAGGCCTCAGAGCATGGAATAATCACCAAGATGATGCGGAATCAGGATTTCAGAGTTGACTACGGCACTATCACATCCTGTCACATGCTGAACCCAGATTGGGACAAGCCAATAGTCACAATCAGCAGTAACCGAAACGCCCACTACTATTCACCCGAGGTAATGAATGAGCAAGCAGCGGCACTTGGAAGGGCATGTGCAGAGGCAATAGAGGAGAGTGGCAAGAAGGTAGTTCTAATCAGCAGCCACAGTCTTTCCCATAGGCACTTCGTCACGGAATCGCCATTGCCGGAGGACATGAGTAGAGAGCACATATACAACCACAGCCAATATGTCTGGGACATGAAGCTGGTGGACCTCATGAGAGAGGGAAAGATGAGAGAGCTCATTGATATCCTCCCCGAGTTTACAGAGCAGACAATCGCCGAGACTGAGGCAGGTGGTCTGACATGGATGATGTCCGCTATGGGATTCCCCCAGTACTCAGCAGAGATCTATGGCTACCAATCAGTAATCGGGACAGGCAACTTAGTTGCTGCATGGGATCCCAACGGCGTGACCCGAGAGATTGTACTCTGAGGTGATTATTTGGAAGACGCTGATATTCTGTTCGGAATCTACTGTCCACCCCATCCTCAGCCCCTCCTCTCGCCCGAGGCCAGTGAAGGATATTCCAAGCTTAGGCAGGCATATGATACCTGCAGGGAGAGAATTGAGAAGAGTGATGCTGATTTGATTATCGTTTACTCTACTACATGGCCGAGTATAATTGGACATCAAATCCAAGCCCACCCTGAGCCAGAGTGGGTACATGTGGACGATGACTTCCATTATCTGGGAAGCATGCCTTACAAGTTCAAAATGGACGTCGACTTTGCTGAGTGCCTAAGGGACTCTGCTAAGGAGAGAGGACTTCATTCCAGGACCATCGCATACGAGGGATTTCCAATAGACACGGGATCAGTCGTAGCATTGAAGCTACTGAATCCGGACAATAGAATACCTGCCTGTATAGTCTCTAGCAATATGTATGCAAACAGAGCAGAGACAATAGTTCTGGGCAAGTCAATCAGGGATGCGCTGGCCAAGCAGGGGAAGAAGGCTATCGCAGTGGTGGTATCGAGCCTGTCTAACAGGATGTTTACCGAGCATATCGACCCAACTGAGGATAGGATTCACAGCCCTAAGGATGATGAGTGGAACCGCAAGATACTGGAGTTCTTCGCTGATGGTAGACTTGAAGATCTGAGTCAGCTATCTAGGGAGATTCACGGTCAGATCAGGGTCCAGAAGGTGGTCGCATACAAGCCAGCTTGGTGGATGGCCGCCACCATGGGACAACACAACAACTACGACGGAGAGGTGCTCGCATACGAGGCTCTCCATGGGTCTGGTGGCGCGGTGGTAACACTGACCCCCTCCTCCGGCTCATTCGGCGATAAGGAATTCGACGAGGACGATGTCGACTACTACCGCGGAGATAGGGACGTCTTAGACAAGGGGATGCTGTGATGAGCTCGGCAGAACCGGATGAGGAACAGCAGGGCTCAGCTTTCACCCACAGATTGGAGATGCTAAAGGAACTAGTAGAGGCCCCAGACGAGGCAATAGAGGCGCTATACAACTCCTACGGTAAGTCGATGTTCACGAATGCAGGAGGAGCCGTTGGCGCCGCAGCGGGCGTGGCTGTCGGAGGTCCAGTCGGGGGAATAGTAGGAGGGGTTGTAGGGAAGAAAACGGCAGGAAAGATGACCAGTCAAGACGGCCCTTTTACAGCCGAGACAGGACCCTCCGCGATGGGATCCTACCCTCATCTCAGAAGAGTTGGTAACCTAGTATTCGTCAGTGGTATGGGGCCAAGGTCTCCGAGGACCAACGAGATTCCCGGTGGGCCTGTGAGAGATGACGAAGGAACTCCCCTGGACTATGACATTACTGCACAGGCCCACTCCGTGATTAACAATATCAGGGTGATACTGGAAGAGTATGGAACCGGTCTGGAAAATGTTGTAGATGTCCTAGTATTCCTAATCGATATGGACAGGGACTTCAAGTCCTACAATGAGGTATACGCAGAGCACTTCAGCGAGATTATGCCTGCCAGGACTACCGTCGCAATAAACGCCCTCCCCTCTCCGATTGCAATAGAGATGAAGGTAATCGCGAGGGTGTGATTCGCCCTAGATGGTCAATTAGAGGTAGCAAGACTCTCAATATCTAAAGATGTGCACCAATCAGGAGAAACTATCGGATTGCACCGACTTGGACTGCCCTCTGGAATCTCGATCCAGTAGTCCATTCCATCAACCGGATCAGGATAGTCAGTGGCGATTGTATGTGCACCAGAAGATAGTGCCGCCTCAAATCTGGACGTGTCATTATTATCAGGCTCTGTCCCTCCACTATCAGCCCTGGTCCTGACAATGAAACCATCCTCTACAAGTCGAGTGATCTCCCCTCCGTCCCCAATTGGGTCAGTCAGAGAGAAAATCACCTCCTCGCCAGGATATTGTCCTTGAGAGGTGAACATCGGGAACATCCTTGCACCAACCAAGTCGGGGTATTCTTCCATGTATAGGTCCCTCATTCCCCCGGTAGCCAAGAGAACGAACATTACCTTGCCCCGACTCTCTTCAAGTAGTGGCCATCCGTCTTTCAAAATCGCATCCGTGAGATTGGCTCGCTCCCCCCTCACCTCATCGGGGGTTATGGATAGATTGTCGGGCCAGAATTCAGATATCTCGGATTCTATTTCCTGCAGAATTCCAGTTAGCTCCACTGTTGTAGTGATTTCGGCTGCCTGTTCAGGCCAGTCCTTCGGCTCGACCCAGATCATAATTGGGTGATGCTGGCTGTTTTCGAGTGACCAAGCCAATAAGATTTCCAAGCAACTTTGGAAGGTAGGGCACGTAGTCCCTGAGTCGTACTGGTTATGATACACCCTCAGGCCATCCCGGACGTCCCACCACACATCAATCTCAAACTGCCTGACGCCCTGATTAGATGCTTGGGCGTCTAGGTCATCATGAGTGTACATGTATTCTCTCGTCGGTGAGAAAATTGGCTCCACGTGATATGAGTTGTGAGTTCCCTCCATTTGTATGTGGTTTATGCGAAGGGGCTCCTGTTCTGGTGAATCCTCAAATATTGATGGAATAACATCTGTACCAAGGCATCCGCTCAATAAGGGGGAAATCATAATTAGAGTAGTGAGGATTGTCACCGACCTCATCGTTAATCCAGATGGGCTACACAAAAAGAATGATTCGGACAAACTACTGCTGTTCGCCGTCGAGAGCCCGTATCATCCCATCAGCCAACTCTTCACTTGAGGCCTTCCTTACACTAACTACCTCGACACTGAACTTGAGTGTCTTTCCGGCCATCTGATGATTGAAATCAACGGTTATCGAGCCTCCCTCAATGGAGACGATGGTGAATTGGATAGGCCCCTGGTGACTCTGAGCTCCAAGAATCATCCCCTCTTCAATCTCCATTTCCTCTGGAAACTGATCTCTCGGGATTTGCTGTACTGCTCCCTCATCTCTCTCTCCGTAGGCTCTGTCTGGAGTCAGGGTGAAATCCCTCTTCTCCCCAACATCGGCCCCCAACATCTCCTGTTCGAAGCCTGGTATCATCTGCCCATGCCCTACTAGGTAAGTAAGAGGCTCTCTTCCTTTACTAGAGTCGAAGACTTCGCCGTTTGGGAAGGTACCGGTGTAGTGTACACATGCCACTGTATCCTGCTCAATCTTGTTGGCCATATCTTTGGCCACCACAGCTCACTTGTAATATTGTGGGTATAATCGGATAGATTTAGTTGCAACCGCATCCTGGGCCACAGCCATCAGCGTCTTTCTGAGATGGTGCAGTGATGTCAACTACCTCGACACTGAAATTAATTGTCATTCCGGCCATCTGATGGTTGAAGTCAACAGTGACCATATCGTCATCTACGGATGCTACGGAAAACTGTACGGGCCCCTGGTCGCTTTGCGCTCCAAGTACCATTCCAACCTCAATTGACATGCCATCGGGAAACTGCTCCCTGGGAACTTGCTGGATGGCCGCATCAGTCCTCTCTCCGTAGGCCCTGTCGGGTGTGAGGGTGAACTGCCTCTTCTCTCCAATCTCTGCTCCCAGCATCTCCTGTTCAAAGCCAGTAATCATCTGACCGTGGCCAACTAGGAATGTAAGTGGGTCTTTCCCTTCGCTGGAGTCGAAAATCTTGCCATCATCGAAGGTGCCGGTGTAGTGGACGGAAACTACGCTATTCTGCTCAATCTGGGTGGTCATGGTGTTTTCTCACATGCCCCCACTTCTAAATGTGAGGGTCCGCAGTGTACGTTTCACCGTCGAACCTTTCGTGGTAACGTTCAACAAACATTGTCTTCTCCTCTACCTATGGCGAACCGAAGTCCAAGAGATCAAATAGACTTCGATTACAGGCCCATCGGAGGCCTTTCTGACACTCTAGATAGAAAATTAGGGATGTTCTCAGTCGTGATAATTTCACTATCAGCCATGCTGGGAACAGGGCTGTTCGTCCTACCTGCATTGGTCATGGTCGATATGGGGGGCGGGACTGTCCCAGTATCCGGAATATGGCTGGCGTACCTGCTTGCCGCACTGGCTATCCTGCCGGCAGCGGTTTCCAAGGGAGAGCTGTCAACCGCGATGCCGTCATCTGGGGGCTCTTACGTATACATCGAGAGAACATTTGGACCACTAGTCGGAACGATCGCAGGCGTTGGCCTCTGGGGGGCCTCGATGCTGAAGACAGTCGTTGCACTTGTTGGCTTCAAGGCATATCTCTGGGCTTTGGAGGAACTACTCGGCATAACTATCAATATCGAGATAGCCGCACTAATTCTGTTAGTGCTCATCACGATTATCAACATATTAGGCGTGAATAGAATCAAGAAGATTCAGGCCCCCATCGTGGCTTTGATGGTGATTTTCATCGCAATCCTATGCATTTGGTCAATTTTTACGCTTCCAATGAACTGGGACGCGGCCTTCGGGGCCGGGGCTTACGGTAATGAATGGGAGGATGTCGCTCACGCTGCCGCATTCGTCTTCGTGGCATACGCCGGGGTGACAAAAATAGCTGCAGTAGGGGGGGAAATAAAGAATCCAAATAGGAATATCCCATACGGGATGGTCCTTTCTCTGGTGATTGCTTGCGCTCTTTACGTCATAGTGACGATAGTGATGGTGTCGGCAGTGGATCCTTCGGGATACCTTGACCCCGGAACAGGCAAGGCAAGGGAAGACCCGGTATACATATTCGCGGATATGGTAGGGGGATCGACAGTGGGAACCGTTTCAGCGGTTTTCGCCGTAACAGTACTAACTTCACTAGCTTTGGCTTCCCTGATGGCCACCTCCAGGTTCCCCTTCGCCATGGCAAGAGACAGCCTCCTCCCTGGGTCACTAGAGAAGGTGCATCCTCGCTATCAGACCCCACACTTTGCAATTGTAGGCACGAGCGTAGCAATGGCTGTTGCTATCACGCTACTGCCAGTTGAGGAGATTGCAAAGTTAGCATCCGGATTTAAGATCATGATATTCATGACCATCAATGCCTCGGTGATAGTACTGAGGAGGGCATCTGACACACACACCTGGTACCGCCCAGAGTGGAAGTCACCAATGTATCCATTTATCCAGATTTTCGGAATACTCAGTGGGGCACTGCTCCTCTATGTCATGGGAATGACTGCTGTCATAGGTGGCCTGGCATGCGGTACCGTGGGGGTCGTGGTTTACTTCCTGTACGGAAAGAGCAGAGTCCATCCTATTTTGACTCCTTGGAGGACGGTTCGTACTGAGCTCACCGACTCGGCTCAGGCTGAGCGCGAGAAGAGGTGGCTGATTTTCCACAACGTCGCCGGCAAGAAGGAGAGGTACTCCGAGCAGATGACCGAGGGTGAGTTCATCCACGCAATGAGCATCATTGCTCCAAATTCGGACAGGTCCAGTATCAGGAACTTGTTTCATGAGATAGACTCAGACGGTAACGGAATCATAGGCCTGGATGAGTTCCTGCTGGGCATTGATGAAGACAACCTATTCGGGGATTTTTCTGAGTCCGAGTGATTTTCGCTAAGGCGTGCAATTGAAGACTTGAGCTCCCCTCGGGTTAACCCGGGCGAGTCAATGGCGATAGCTGGTCGTGCTAAGAAAGTCACTACTCACACCCTGCAAGAGATGAAGAGAGCAGGTGAGAATATCACCATGCTGACCTCCTACGACTACTCCTTGGCGAGGCTCGTCGATGGCGCTGGTATCGATGTAATATTGGTCGGCGACTCAGCATCCAACGTCATGGCCGGAAATGATACAACGGTGCCAATTACACTGGATCACATGATTTACCACGCTCAGTGTGTCGTCAACGGAGTGGATAGGGCACTGGTAGTCGTCGATATGCCATTCGGCACTTACCAGGGCGATACAAAGCTAGCACTGAAGAGCGCCATCCGGATAATGAAAGAGTCCGCCGGACATGCGGTAAAGTTGGAGGGAGGGGTCGAGATAACCGACTCAATCAAGAGAATACTGACTGCAGGGATACCTGTAATGGGCCACTTGGGACTGACTCCCCAGTCCATATAC
>CAXHFM010000020.1:0-14936 GCA_964016345.1 uncultured Candidatus Poseidoniales archaeon
CCTCTGCAGAGTCGGTGACTTCAGCAGGGAGCTTCAGCGAAACAGGGAGTGGGGATGGGACGGTTCGATTTTCGAGTATCTGAGTTGGTCTAGCACCCATGAGAGGATTGAACTCGCACTTTTAGGCGCGATAGTAGGGCTCCTGATAATTAAGAAATAAGGCAGAACCGTAATAATACACCTAAGCGACGTCTTGTCATGCCCAAATACATGTTTTCGGGAAGCTACACCAAAGAAGGCGTTGCCGGCCTCCTCAACGAGGGGGGCTCAGCACGTAGAGACGAGGCCGAAAGGATCGCCAAGTCCCTGGGAGGAGCCTTGGAAGCTTACTATTGGTGCTATGGGGAGACGGACTTCATGTGCATCATGGATATCCCCGAGAGCGCCAAAGCAACAAAATTCGCGCTCACAGTAGGAGCCTCGGGGTCCTTTAACGGTAAGCTGACCCCTCTAATCACCGTAGAGGAGATGGACGACATCTGCGCCACAGATATCGGAAAATTCACTCTACCGGGGCAATAGCTCAGGACTCCCACCAGCCCTTCTCCTTCACTGCAGGAGGGACGTTACTCAGGCTCTTGAGCTCGAAACGTATGTCTGAGTCCTCTTTGAATGTCATCGAGGCGGACTTGACCCCCTCCTCATAATGGATCTCATTAATCCAGCCCTCCTTTCCGATAAAGACGGCCTGGTCTGGAGTGAGGGTAACCCCCTTGGTCTGGACTATCCAGAACCTATCCCCGACATTGTATGTGAGGTCACCCCGTGCTTCCTGTTGGTCTTGTCTACTGCCCACTGATAGGAGCTGGAGTATCAATGGAGCGGCAAATATAAGGACGAATACTGCAAATAACCGCTCCTCGTCTGTCCCTGCCTGCAGGACAACAATCGCCATTGCAGAAATAACGATAAGAACGTACGCAGGTACGTAGAAGTCGTTCTTGTTGTTGGATTTTATATCTCGCTTCTTAATCCATGTGAAGAATGACAAGTAGATCGCGACCCCTATGAATATGGCGTCTATCACTCGCAACCCCAATCTTGACTAAAGCCTCTCTCAGAGATGAATATTGTGCCGTTTTATCCCCGGTACAGGCCCCTCTGCATCCATGTGCTGGGTTGACGGGAGGATGATTGGTCAGAAGCAAGATTTTAACATTACGAGGACCTACTTTGTGGCATGTCAACCACTGCACAGGACGTACGCCTCACATCCATAGTGCTCGTGGTGGTTCTGGCAATAACGGTCTCGATGGTGTCGGCCACCCAGGGTGGCGCGGCCGACTTCATGGGCATCTCGATGGTGGCCTTCAGTGCGATACTCTGCTTCGGCATACAAATGACGGCATGGGTCCCGGCCTCGTTGTTACAGACGGAACGCTTCTATGACCTCACAGGAGGACTCACCTACATCGTACTAGCAATCGCCACATTGATGTTGGGCGCAAAGGATGAGGAGCCCTCCACGAGAGAGCTGATAGTCACGGTCCTGGTGGTAATCTGGGCGATAAGGCTGGCCAGCTTCCTCTTCCTCCGCATCCATCATGCTGGGAAGGACGGCAGGTTCGACGATCTGAAGACATCCCCAGTGAGGTTCCTAGTCCCTTGGTCCCTTCAAGGCCTCTGGGTGTTCGTTACCATGAACGTGGTGATAGTGATCAACAGCCAATCAGGGCTTAGCCCCGAATTGACAGTCTGGGACGCGTTGGGAGCAATTCTCTGGACAGCCGGCTTCTGTCTTGAGGTTGTAGCAGACAGACAGAAGTCGGCCTTCAACGCCAACCCCGCGAACGAGGGCAAGTGGATTGATGAGGGACTCTGGTCATTGTCTAGACACCCCAATTACCTCGGCGAGATAATGCTGTGGTCCGGTATTGCCCTATTCGGTGTACCATGCTTCTCTGGTATGGAGGGTCTGGCTTGGGTCTCTCCAATATTCGTCTACATCCTGCTAACAAAGGTAAGCGGGGTCCCCATACTGGACAGGAGAGCGCTGGAAAAGTGGGGGGAAGACGCTGCGTATTTGCAGTACAGGGAAAACACCCCCCAAATACTTCCCCGTCTCGTTAGATAAATCGGCACATATGATCAGCTGTCGTCGTTCTTCATAGAGGCCACTAGCCTGTCTATCCTCGACTCCATCTCCAGTATCATCACCATCAGTTCCTCCTCGCTCTTCATCAGACGGGCGTTCTCGGCCCTAAGCTCGGCTAGACGGGCCTCGCCTCCAGAGTCCTCCAAGGACTTTCTTCGAGCCCTTTCGTTCTCCAAGCTCCTTTGAAGCTGTGAAACCCTCGACTCAGACACCCTCAGGGCCTCCTGAAGCTCCACTTCAGTGACCCTGCTCGCCACAGCAACCGCTCTTTCGGAAAGCTCCATCTCCAGCGAGCCGATCTTTTGCCTGAGCGAGGCGATCACCCTCTCTGTGGCGTTAACCTCGTCCCAAGCAGAGATCACCTCCTCGACCAAACGCTCCTGTGAGATATCGGAAAGACGGGCACTCAAGCCACGAGGAACCTCATTCGCATTCGGGCTGTTCGAAGACATGCTACGGAACCATAATCATCGCCACTGTTCTTGAACGTTGAGGGCCGTGCCAGCCCAACATGTGCCATATTGGGGGGAAACCATAATTTCGGGTTGCTTTCTAAACATCACTTCAAAACATGAGAATACAGACCACAACCATGAGAGCCCAAGTGGTAGCGTGCATACTCCTCGCGTCCATAGCCCTTACAGGATCTCTCACCGCGTCAGCTGACACACAACAGGAAGAGGCCGATCACGTTCTTGCAACCACGATCACCGTCGACTCCACGAACCTCAGATTTTCCCCACCATCCGTTACCATATCCGAGGGTGAGACCGTCAGATTCCTTTGGAGCGGGGAGCTCCTTCCGCACAACGCCGTAGAGAGTGACGGGGCGTTTGACTCCGGCGAACCATCCAGAAACGTCGACTACATCTTCACATTTGAGATGGGAATGAATGGAACATACGAGTATGTGTGTGAGCCACATGAGGACATGGGCATGATCGGAACCATAATTGTGGAAGCCGCGAACACCACTGAAGAGGAAATTCCCGAACCGATTGAGGAGGAGTCCGACGATCAGAGAAGCCTCCCAGCCCCTTTCTTCGCCGGTATTGTTTCTCTGGTGATGGCGTCCCTAATTGTAGAACTGCGGCTCTCCAGACAGGGAGAACAAGATGAGTGACATATCATTCCTCAGGCACACCAGGTCTGTACACATCCTAGGTGCCGGCCTAAATCAAGACAGGCCAGCCCACAGGGCGTTTCAGGACATGAAGAACAGGGGCTACAGAATGGTCCCGGTCCACCCAAGGGATGCGGGCAACACAATCGAAGGACTGCCAATCGTACCACACCCGTGGGCATCGGATAGACCCGAGCTATTCGTGATGTTCCTCTCTCCCGAACGTACCCTTACTCTGTTGAGGAAGTGGCTGATAGCCGAGAGACAGATACCCTTCGTCTGGCTTCAGCCAGGCGCTGAGAGTAAGGACGTCACAGACTTCCTCCAAGAGATAGGCGTACCTCACTCAATCGGCAAGTGCTGGGTCGTGACCTCCCTCCAGAATGATATCTATTGCGAGAATCCGATACTGGATCTACCTTGGGTTCTACAGACCACTTCAAACGAGGGCGACGAATGCTCTGTGTGGCGCTTCTTCACCCACGGGTCCGACTTCACACTGGAAGAGCCACTGGAATGGGTGGGGGATCTAATGGATCTTGAGTACAGTAATGAGAAGATACCAACCTACATTCGCTCTCTGGTAGATGATGGAGAGACATTGGCAGAAGCTGCTCAGAGACTCTCTTAGAAGCCACCCAGGTCGCCGTGATTAGCAATACTACCATGTTAAATCCCGACCCACCATCAGAGGACTATGGCTATCTACGATACAATATCCAAGGCACTAGAGGAGAAAGACGCGGGCATGTACACCGACCTGTTCCATGAGAACTACGAGTTCGTCAGGCATCAGACAGGTACGTCGATGCATAGGGAACAGATGGTCGAGATGATGAACATGATGATGGCCAACGAGAAGGTCGTTATTCGAAACGCCCGATGCGTCTACGAGAACGACGAGGTTCTCGTCGAGCACTCTATCATGGACTTCCCAGATGGTACCACAGAGGCGGTAATGACCGTTCACATGCTACAGGACGGCAAGATCATCAGGACCGAGACAGGCGCCACTCTGATTCCAAAGTAAGAACAGAGAACAAGGATTCAATACGAAACCCTACCAGACACCTTTGTGACATACAGAGCCTGCGGGTCCTGCTTCAGCATGGATGTCTACCCCTACATGGGGTTTGAGACAGGGCAGCAATACGAGTGCAAGGGCTGTGGCATGATATCCTCGCTAGTCGTCGAGTTCGAGACTCTGGAGGCCTTGGAGGCATTCAGGGAGGCAGTCAAGTGAGAAGGTCCGAGGAGATATGGGAATACAGGAGAATAGTCGGACTCATACGGAAGAGGGTTGACGACTCCCCCTGCACAACAAGAGAGATAATTCAGCACATGAAAGACGAATACGGTCACGAAGTGAAGCCACACGAGTTGGAAAGGGCTCTCATGAGATCGGACAGGATATACAAGAAGTCGGAGACGAAAGTGAAAGGGGCCTCCATGTCCTTGTGGGCGTCCATATGGAACAGAACAGAGGAGGAATAGCAGGATGAGCCATCACTTTCACCTTACGCCATATCCCATTGAAAAAGTAATTAGCATTCTCGAATGAAAGAGGACATGCTCTCCGATCAAGACCTTATTCGGAGAACCAAAGTGGTTTGCTTGGAGGGCGGGAAGACTCAAACGGCAGACATAGCATATCGGCTGGCAACCAAGGAAATAGAGAGAGGGGGCACAGTCTACTGGGTCGATGGCGGCTCCTTACTCGACCCTACACGAATCATACCATCTGCCTCACAGCCCTCGACTATCCATTTGGATAGGCTCCAAGCCTGCCGGGCCTTCACAGCACACCAGATGGCTGAGATATTCAAGAGGATGGAGAAACCAAGAGACGGGGAAAGCCCACTGGAGGATGGAAGCCTGCTGATCGTGACAAACACCCACTCAATGTTTCTAGACACCCAATTGGGCGTGGTGGAGGGAAACATGCTCCTTCGCAACACTCTTCACAGGATTAGAAGGATTTCCAGAACCAGAGGTCTCGCCGTCCTGATGACGGCCGACAGATGGACGGCGCCTCCCACGCCAACCAAGGTAACGGCTCTGTTGGAGAAGATTAGCGATGAATACATCAGACTCCCGATAGAATCGAAGGAGAGGGGCTCTCTGGGTAAGTATGGAAACTCTCCGAAGCACTTCCCCTAGTCCAATTGTCGAGACGAGTCTGTGCAAGCAACCCCATCTGAAGGTCGTCCATCGATACACCAAACGGAGAGAGAATCGAGAAGATGGCACGAGATGCCAGACCGAGGTAGTATTCACAGTCCCCCCGCTGTCCTCGGACGGATTCCCTCTTGCTCAGAATTTCGAAGCGCATTCTAACACGGTCTTCGGGCTGAGGACGGCTCCTCCCTACAACGGCGAATCGAATCTTCCTGCCAGGGGGTGTCGCAGCGCTGACCAGCCCCTCTCTCATCAAAGCAGCAGCGGTCAGATTCAGTACCTTGTAGCTCAACAGGTCACTTCGTACCCTTCTAGATATGATGAGCTCGCTTAGGGGGACCGCCCCCTCCCTCATCCTGACTGCCTCTCTCCTGTAGTGTCTCAGAGACGCCTCCACTCCCGCTACGTGACCCCTCTCGTTAAGCTCCGAAAGAATCCTCATCTGCATATCCTTTACCCACTCGCAAGTGGAGTGTTGCCTGAGCTCGATCCCCCTTATCTTCCACCCCCTCTCCCCGTATGCGAAGTACTTCGTGAGTGACGATGATCCTGTTGTTCTGTTGGGGACGAAGGCAATCCAGTCGTACACGTCTTCAAGCTCTATCGGTATCCCAGAGAACCTCTCTATCTTGTATAAGAGCCTCCCAATCGACTCTGCCTGAGACTCCTTGTCTCTCTCCCACTCGTCCTTCAGCCAAATCGAGTCGACTATCGCATGCAGACAGCCCCACCCCTCTTCCTCAGCGACAGATTTTGCCTCTAGGAGGATGTCCCTTGACCAGGAGCATATCGCCTCATGGCATTCTATCCGACCGAATCTAGCGTTCCTATATCCGGTGTATCCAAAGCAAGTCACGAGCAGCCACTTCAGGGCGTTCTGTCTTCTATCCCATGGGTCTCCCTTGGTCTCCACCCTCTTCTTGAGCTCAGACCTCATCTCTATTATTGGAGAAACGACCCTCCCTAGGAAGCCGTGCCTCCTCATACAAGTATGATACCCCAGCTCTGGAACCACCATGCCCTCCTGCCGGCCCATCCTCATACATATCTCCGCTGCAGCATTCTCAGAGGACAGGGGAAGCGGCTCGACCCCCCTATCTGTGGCAGAGGGCGAGCAGCAACTGCAGTTCACCGTCTCAGGGCTTATGTTCCTCGTGGCTATGATGCTCGGGAAGAGGCTGGAGAAGTCCAACTCGTACACCCTCTCGTGAACACCTGGGAGCGGATCCAAGTAGAGCCCTCCCCTGTCTGCTAGAACCATCTTCCGGCCCGTTTTCATATCCTCTGGCCGATTCTTCTTCCACGGAACCAGGACTCCGTCTTCCATTGACTGCCTCACTTGTATCGCAGATATGGCAGAGCCCGGCGAAAGTCTAGATAAGTCCTGACAGGGAATGCCTGACATTCTGGAGATTTCGAACAGTCCCTCTATGCCCCCTTCCTTGAATATGAAGGAAGAGCTTCTGTCAATATGGACTCGGCCCTCGAGAGCATGATAGGCCTCGGACCTCACCACTCTGCCATAGCTCCACGTTGTCACAGCGTCCCTCCTCAACACAACCCTCCTCTTCTTCCTCCCCAACCTAGCCTCCATGCCAGCAGATGAAGCCATAGAAATTAGCGCTGGAAAACCTGTGGTGTCCCCTCCATCCGTCACCACTATATCCGGGTCTAACCATTGCAGAGCACGCTCTACTTCGCTAACGAAGCTCTCTACACTCCTCCCTTCCGTCATTTGCATCCTTATCCCCCTATCTTCCTCGTCAGCGGGCATTTCCGAGATCACCACGCTCCTGATGGACCGGCCATTGGAGGTTACATCGTCCACATCAGCCAACTCGAACGAGAGGAGTGCGACCTTGACATCCGGAACTTCCCACCCCCTTTCTGTCCTGGAATCGAGAGGATAAATCCTGCCTCCCTCTATCCTTACTCTGCCGAACGGATGCGTCCCCATATCATGTAAGAACCTCTGAGCAGGCTTCGGGTCCACTGAGAACACCTCATACTCCTCCCATTTGCCCCTGTCAGCTATGGCCCTGGCAACTGACGTCAGACTGGATGCACTTGGTATTCTGATACAGAGCACCTCGACCGGCTCCTCGCAATCGTGACTGACTAGACGACTCTCCCTGGAGATCCCTACGGTGCCGAACAGGGAACGACAGACACTCCCCGACAGGAAAACCTCGAGATCAGATAGAGCCCCGGCCTCGCCTGAGACGTGTATCACAGGGGACCACTGGAAGGAGTGCTCGGATACGGTGCCACTATCCTCCTTCACCCATACTGTGACCAGGTCGGAATCCCTTCTCAGATGGGCATCCAATATCCACCCCTCAGTCATTGCCTTCGTTCCCCGCCTCCAAGGACGACAGCCTGATATCGATGTCAATCAGCATAGCCAGAACGATTGGCTCGAACTCATCTGAGAGCGGGAGCATGCCACAGGCCGAGGAACGACGCCTGACAGCGGAGGCGAGATTCTCCAACGAATCCCTCTCGCCCGGTCGTAGCGCCCTCTTGAAATCCCTCCAGTAATCTATCCTCTTCTCCAATCTGTTTCTCCAAGTAGGCACTGTCCTTCCCATAGGATACCTCTCTCTGAGCGGTACCGATTTAATCCTTCCAGAGAGGGACCTCGACCGACAAGTGAAAGTGAAGACAACCGGCGTTGTTGCTGCAGTATGTTCTCGATCAATACTTGATTCCAAGCTTGTTGTATATGAAGGACATGAGCCAAGCAGGACCAATCATCAGATATTGCAAGTCCTCAAAGAAAGAAGGCTTCTGCCCTTCGACACGGTGCCCATAGAACTGACCTAGCCATGCTAGAACGAATACAACGACTGACGACTGCCACAACGGCGGGTATCCAGCCCCCAAGTTAGACTCGTAGGCATAGCAGACACCGATGCAGAAGAGGCACCAGGCCATCATCCCTACAGTCAGAGGTACAGATAGGCGTACGTAGAACAGGAAAACAGGCAACAGCATCAGAGTAGCTAGATTGATCCAGGGGCTCTGTACCAGGGCATCTGGGAGCGGGAAGCTCCACAGGAGGCCCACGATCGTCAAGAAGATCAGAGGGACAGCAACCCAGTGGATTGTTTTGTTGAGGGAATTCTGATGGCTTTCTCCGTATCCATCCAACCAGTCCTGCATCGTTCGAGTGCTCTCCATGGCCGTCCGAATACAGTCTAGCGCTTGAGCTAATCGATTAATCGAGGCAGAAAACCCGCAAAATCAAATTATGCTCCGAGAATGGTAGTCACTGCCATAGCCACGATTGTGAACGACGCGTAAACTCCCACTAGTAGAGGTAACAAAAACTGAGTCATAGCGTGTGCGAAGGGCGTATCAGACTTAAAGGGCCGTTTTGCGCCTTGGTCGCAAAACCCCCCAAATCAAGCACCATCTGACTCGTTCATGTGTGGATTTCCACACACGAACAGAGTACGGTGGCCACTCCCGATCTTCTCCGTAAGCCCGATCTCAAGGCCACACTCACTGATCATGGACTCGAAGTCTACGTGCATCCCCAAGCCCAACCACTTCCTGATGGGGTTGAACAGGGAAATTAGGGCCCCACCTCCCCTCTTGTAGTGATTCACGATAACTATCTTCCCGCTTGGCTTCGTGACACGCTTCATCTCCCTCAGAACACACTCGGGATCGGCCACCACTGCAAGCGCGTGGGAGACCAGAGAGTGGTCGAAGTGACTATCAGGGAACTCCAGCCTGTGTGCGTCCATCTTTGTGAAACTCACCTCCGGGGCGTCGGCCCTACTGTCTATCCTTGCCCTCGCCTTCACCAGCATCGGCTCGCTGAAGTCAATGGCCTCGACCTTGACGCCCACCGGACAGAAGTCCAACGAGGCACCGGTTCCTACCCCTACCTCTAGCACAGTATCCCCATCTTCCAAGTCCAGAGCAGAGTACATTCCTCTGTAGCTGCCCTTGAGCCTCGAGGAGAACACCCTATCGTAGATCGGCGCGTAGAAGCGGTATGGCCCGTGTCTGTGCCTTCTGCCTGACCCCATGCTCCTCTGAGAGAGGGATTGCAATTAGACCTCACTCATTGCCAAGCATCGAACGGAGCGGGCCGATCTGGTAGAAGATTACCAACAGCACAGAGGTGGATAGCAGGGCGAAGGTGAAAGCCGCCCCATTGGCGCCCAGTAGAATGAAGGTCAACAGGAAAACAAGACCGACCATCCCCCAAAACTGAATGAGGGTTTCATTGCCTGAGGAGGAAGGCGCATCGCTTCCTAGCTGAACATCCTCGATATCCCACCACTCATCCTCAGGCCTGCCATGCTCCTTGCCGACCAACACGTCATCGACATCCCACCACTCATCCTCAGGCCTGACAGGAGGGGGGATTTCGGGCAGGTCGCTGTTGGCAGCGAGCGCGGCAAGTCTCGTCTCAGATGGTGTGTACTGCATCATATCCATGACCAACCGCCCAATGAGGTAGATAACGACAAACGGCCATGCCCAGAGCGCTATGGGCAGGAGGAAGATCCAAATCCACCAATGGCCACCAGTCGTATCCCGGATGGGCCTCCCCAGGTATCTCTCAAGCATACTAGCCATCACAACCCTCCTCTGACACGTGCAAGCCAACGCCCCGTATTATTTTTCTTTCACTCCCACTATTGCCCAGGCCCCCAGAACGGCCGCGGCAAACCACGCCACCTCCAGTATCAGGAAGGCCCACTCGTCTATGAGATAAGCACGCACTGCTAGGAGACCAGATCCAGATGCCATCAGCACCAAGTAGGGCATCTCCTTACTCTGCAGGACCCCCCTGGTCTCGAGGACGAAAGCACTCAGTATCAGAATCATACCAGCATACGCCACCAGCTCGCTATGGGCGTAATCAATCAGTTCATCCAACATGTTAGCTCCTTATCCCTAGAGTCGGTACTCATGAATATTTTTCATTTACTCAGTTCCCACCACTCATCCTCAGGCCTGCCATGCTCCTTGCCGACCGATACGTCATCGACATCCCACCACAGGTTCTCCGGCCCATCGTAGTCGGACTTTGTCGGAAAGACGCTATATTCCGGCCGGGGCCTGGGGGCGGGCCCCTTCGCAGGTGGAGGGGTATCGAGTGGTAGCGTCCATGGTTCTGGTGGTGGTTCGGAATCCCTAATCTTTGTTACGAGCCAGAACGGTAGCGCCATCACGATCAGGGGTGGGAAGAGGAAGCAAAGCAACCAGAACCAAGTGTACTTGGGCACACTGGAGGAATCATCCTCCCCTTCAGAATCCTCCATGATGGAATGTAGTATACCCCGGACTTTAATTTTCCCACGGCATGGAAATTCAGACCATCGACTATCCGCTTCAATTAAATTGGGACCCCAAGTCGCACCCGATATGAAGGCATACAGGGCAACAGGCACATTCCGATCCGGTAAGCACGACCAGCCCTACACTCTGGACGTCGTGGCGGGGAGCGAGGAGGAGGCCACAGAGCAGGTCTACTCCAACTTCGGTAGCAGGCACAGGGTGAAGAGGAGGTTCGTCGTCATCGACTCTTTGTCCGAAATTGACCCCTCGGACTCGGCAGAGCCCAAGGTGATGTCCCACTTCCGAAGCTAGAGCAGGCTCTTCTGACTCACAATGAAGGTCCCAGAACCAGTGGCTACTAGGCGACCAGAGGACCCACGAACCTCCATGCTTGTGACACACATCTTGCTTCCAGCGCGAATGATGGTGCCGGTGGCATAGAGGTCCTCCTGGTTCGCTGGCTCCAGCAAGCGAACAGTGAACTCGCTAGTGTTGATCCAGGTATCGTACTCAGTGGCAGCAGTGAACCATCCTGCGTTGTCTATCATAGTGGCGACAACCCCCCCGTGCACGTCCATCAGACCATGGCATAGCCGCTCTTGGAAGGGCAGGTGGAACACGGCCTGACCCTCCTTATTGTAGGATAGGTCCAATCCGAACGTCTTCTTCATAGGTGCCGTGTCGTAGAGATCACACAGCGCGGCTTCCTTTGCCCTTCTCTCGGCATCGTCCATGGAATGACTGCGAGACGTCCATATTTCACCCCTCTGATTGCTTACTGGTCAAATGGAGGTTTTCTCACTGCCCGATGCCGTTCAGAACAGCTTTTCCTGTATCGAGTATCGTATTGGGGGTCTCGGGGTGTTGAGGCCCCAGACAGTCTCAGCTAAGTCCCAAAGCGCGGCTCTCGAGGCCCGATTGAAGGAGGAAGCGTCGGTGAAAACCGTCTCTATGGGCGTGTAAATCGCCTTATCGGACACGGTCAATCCCGAGCCCCCAACAGCACTTCCTGCCTCATCGGAGCTGTCATGTATCACTGCGACAATATCCGATGATGGAAGCCCCGCCCCATTTCTTTGGTTGGTGCTAGGAGGACGGCCAATCCTACAGCTTAGGAAATCCGGTATTTCTGAGTCGGGGAAATCCAATTTCGATGACGCCGAATCCTCGGAGTGGCCCATTCGGAGAACATCGAGCCCGTTGTCCCTCAGGACATCGGCTACCAAATCCATTATCGCTCCCGTACCTGCAACCAGTATCGGCCCGCGAACAGTGCCGACACGCCTCTCGATGTGAGACTCATACCCCTCCATGTCCAATCTAGAAGCATGGGCATCGATACTCCTCTGCCGCACGGTACCCATGACTGGAGCGCTCGGATGGAACGGCCTGTCAAACAGGCCGTGGCACCACTGTACTCCAGCTACCGAGGAGGGGTCTCTCCCATCAAGGGCGTACTTGTCGTTGAGCTTCTGGGATATCTCCAGGGAATCCTCCAGACTGGAGGCCCAGGGAGGGAAAGCCTTCCCCCACGTCATCCGTAGATTATTGTGGAGCTCACCATGGTAAAGTAAGGACCGCTGACAGAGATTCCACAGATGGCTGGGTGTGGTCGCGAACTCAAGACTCTGTTCAGTCTGAAGTCCCGGCCTGGGATCATCCTCGGTTTCCGCCCACGACTCCAATGCCCACACTGGGAGATTGGAGGAGTCGTATGGATCAGTGAGACTAGCCGCGTGGTGCCAAGCGTGCTCGCGGAAAATCAAGAGCTCGTCTAGGTACTTCTCAGAGGATTTGGTACCTATGGAAGCAGCATCCCTGGCGACCATCATTGGCGACACGAACCCATAGTGGAACGCTGCAGACATCCGAGACACGCCCTGGCTATCAGCCGCATTGTTCCTCCTCCTCGCATAGCTCCTGAGTCCGCCACTGAGGAATTCCTGCCACCGTGATAAGCTGACTAGCTCCCCCCCTCTCTCGCTCCACACTGGAAGAACGCTCGGGTCGATGTTGCACCCCCTGAGGAGCTCGAACCTCCTGCTGAAATCCTCGATATCCAAGACTACGTCCACCGGAGTGAATGGGAGGTCTCCGAGATAGGCATCGACCTCGACCTCGACCTTCCCCCAAGCCTCACCTAGAAGCCTCTTGCGAAGCTTCTTGGTAGCGCTCCTGAACTTGAATGGCCGATCCACGGATCGCCCATAAAGAGTCATTGGGATTACGCAGTGACAGTCGACCTCGATTAATGGGCAACTAGCTCTGGAAGCCACCCCCTTCACCCACTCTGACCAAGGAGGGAGGGGTAGCAGATCGGTGATTATGCAGGAGGCCTCCTCCGCGAAGTAATTCATCACAGGCTCTCTGTTGCCCTCTCTGGCGACATGGAGAACGTATCTGAGACCCATCTCCTCACACCCATGATGGAGGTCAACGGCACCATCAAGAAGCATATTGTGATGCCTCAAAGACGCCCAAGGATACCTCTCATCTATCGCCTGATATACTAGGAGAGGCAGGTCATTCTGGCTTGCAATTATGCGTCCGACGTCCAGTGCGGGGTTCTCATGCACCCTCAGGGATGATTTCAGCCACACAACGACAGGACCGTTATTTCCAACAAGCGTATTTTGATTCGCTAGGCGCGACCTGTCTGCTAGACGGGTAGGGAGCGATCCGAGCATGCACCAGTCAGGGCGATCGTCAATTTATACCGATGTTTTAGCCAACATAAGCCAATATCACAACACTCAGACGCGCAACGGTGAAAGCGGAGTCACGCAGCCACTGTCACCATGAAGAAGTCCGTGATGAGGCAGTACTGGCGTATACAGCAGAGTCAGACACTCATTTCCATGGTGTTCTGGACTTCCACCTTAACCCTCCTGATATGGCCGTATGTGAGTTGGAGGATCGATCCATCCGAGTCAATAATCGGAATACCAATGACGTATTTTGGCCTGGGTGCCATCGGCCTCGGCGTATTGGTGGCCGTTCTTGCTATCGGTTGGGCCTACGACGTTTCTCTGGGCCTCTGGAGGGAGCACCTGACAATAGTCCAGGAGAGGAATCCCTTCACCACCTACAAGATCAACGTCCCATTTGGCATGATACTGGCCCAGACGAATGCGATTCTCAGGAGGATGGACCCTGAGGACGAGGAGATTCAGAGGCACTGCGACTTCGTCGATAGGTGGCTCGAGTGGAACTCCAAGCAGGAGATATGGGCAAGGACGGTCTCGTCCCTCCATAACATAGTGGGCGAGGAAGACCCGTTCTTCTTCAACCTCTCAGAGGGCGCCAGGGCGGACCTGGAGAAATCCGCCGAGGATATCCAGGACTTCTGAGGGTTGACAATGATCGACTTCGATGCGGTAACGGAGCTGGCGGTCGAAGCGGGCCACGCCATCATGGAGGTGTACAACAGGTCGGGAGACATAGACTTCGAGACGAAGGGGGACGAGTCGCCCTTGACGGAGGCGGACTTGGCAGCGAACGAAGTCATCGTGAAGGGCCTGGTATCAATGACACCTGAAATCCCGATAGTATCAGAGGAGGGCAATGTCGGTGACCCTACGAAATCGCCATTCTGCTGGCTCGTCGACCCCCTCGATGGAACTAAGGAATTCATCAAGAGGAACGGAATGTTCACTGTGAACATCGCACTGATGAGGAGGAGAGGCGCAAGATGGTCCCCTGTTTTCGGCGTCGTTCACGCCCCGGCCACTAGTACCACCTGGAGCGGAGGGACCACCATACCATCGAGGAGAGACGGCCCCGAGGGGGACGGCCTGATAATGGTCAGCCCATCATCGAAGGACGAACCGACAAGACTCGTAGCTAGCGGAACACACAGGGGCGCCAAGGACGAGGAGTTCGCGGGGGCCGTTGGCACACACGAGCTAGTCAGGATGGGCTCCTCGCTGAAGGCATGCGTAGTCGCAGAGGGGAAGGCCGACCTCTACCCTCGCTTCGGCCCCACGTCCTGCTGGGACATAGCAGCCGCTCACTCGGTCGTCATGGCGGCAGGGGGGGCGGTCGTCGGCCCCGACGGCAGATCACTGGACTATGACCTGGTAGATGATGTTCTGAACCCCTTCTTCCTGGTTACATCGGACAACAGATGGGTTGAGACCTGGGTCGAGGCCCAGTAGCCAAGGCCGTGAAACGACTTAACACCCCCCGTCGCAATGATATACACAACCTATCTCCGACAGTATCCAGAAGGGGATA
>CAXHFM010000021.1:0-14078 GCA_964016345.1 uncultured Candidatus Poseidoniales archaeon
ACGCCTATGTTCGTCGGCAGCGTCAGATGTGTATAAGAGACAGTCTTGATCCCTTTCATCTACTGGGTTTAAAGTCCATTTTTCATCGAATAAACTCCATCGTGAATGATAGTATTCCCAACCATCTGGCATTCCATCTCTGTCTGAGTCAGAAGAAAGGGGATTAGCAGAGCCGACATCTTCTACTGTAGTTCCATTGACTAAGCTGAGGTATGCAGTACTAGTGTACTCGCCAAAGGAGCCTGGAGCGAGTCCCTGCCATGAAGAGTGTGACAGGTTTGTTACGAATTCGTCGGGGAATTCCATTCCTGACTCGGTGTAATCGGCATATATTATCTGGTCTTTCAAATGGTACTCAAGCCAATTAACCAGTTGCTCGTCCGGTGATAGTACGCCGTCCATATTGATATCATAGCCATCGCCGTCGGGGTTGTTGAGTGCGTCTGAACCGTTCAGTGGATTGATTCCCTTGTTGTCCTTATTCCAAGAGCAAGTATATCTCGCCTCCCAGCCATCAGGAAGGGTGTCCCCATCAGAGTCTACATTGTTCGGATCTGTGGGCACCCACGATAGTGCAGACTCATTTGACTCCCCATGGGACGGCAATCCTTCTCTGATTACATCATCAATTATTTGTCCCCATTTGTACTCGCATAAATTTGAAAGTCCATCTCCGTCTGCGTCTTCTTCTGCATCGTTGGGATCTCTTGGGTCTAGTGTCCAAAAATTGCCTCCCGTGTAGATATCACCAATCCATCTCCTGTTCTCTATCTCCCAGCCGTCGGGCATTCCGTCTCCGTCTGTATCTGGATTAGTGGGGTCTGTTGGACCGTCTGTACCTCCTCCTGCGCCTGAGCCGAGCCATCCTTCGAGATGGACGGTCTCCGATTGTGATGATGAGTCGTCACAAACATAGTCATCATTCAGATAGTGACATGAAAATGATGTAGAATCCAAAAACCAACCCCAGTATTCTTCGCCATCGGTGAGGCCATCTCCATCTGAGTCAATATTTCTTGGATCAGTGCCATTTGTACCGAATTGTGAAGAGTTAACGTATCTAAACTCCTCCAAATTACTCCACTCACGTACAAATATGGTCCCATCAATTAACGGGAAGCTGACTCCGTCCGCATCAGCATCCCTCTCTCTGTCGAATGGATCTGTTGGATCTAAACCGTGAACATACTCCCAGCCGTCGGGCATTCCATCAAAATCTGAGTCGTCCGATAATGGGTCTATTGGCATGATATTCATGAATCTTCCAGGTGAGGACCCGGAGAAAATCCAATCTTCATCTTCGTTTTCCATTGAAATTAGATTAGTGACAAGGCCTGGCATTCTGGTTTGATTGATGTAGGGCCCCAGGACGCCTGTATGCCCTCCTTCGAGGCACCATGTTCCGTCCCTAGAACCTAGAACAACCATTCCCCCGATTGCCATAATTGATCTGATATCATTCGCACCTTCGGCCCAACGTTCTGAATTGAACATTCTATCGTTACTTATCGAGGATCTTGGCATCTGCAGGAATATAGATAGGTCAATCAGGTGTAAACCACCTGCTGTTCCCATCCATACTCCTGTAATTTCTTCCAAATCTCCATTATCAAGAATTGGTCCCGCTGGCTCCAAAACGTTTACGACCGCGGATTTGGATTCGTTCAGTAGATCGGCCATTCTCACGAATGTCTCAGCATCTTCGATGTCGAAGACCCACCACGGATCACCAGCGGATGTAACTCCGTCCGTGGTGTTCCATGCGATCAATCCTGAATTAGTGGCTACCATCAGTAGAGGCCCTCTGCCTTGTATTGGAACTTGGATAGCATCATTGGCAGATACCTCTGAGTCGGAAAGAGCCTCAGTCAATTGAGAGCTAAGGATTTCTTGACCGACACTTACTGATCTTCCTCCGCTCCAACAATCTCCTCCTGAACCTTCATCAGATACGCTAACAGTCCATGCCTTATGATGCCCGAAAACCATTAGATCCAAATTATCACTACCTGTGTTGAGTTCAATCATTGATACAACGTGGCCCATTTCAGATTCAGAAAGGGATGACATTATTGGAAGGCCGTTTTCCATTGAAACGCAGTGGACCCCTAGATTCGTTCCAATAACTAGGAAATCTGAGTTTCCACCAGGGGACCACCTTACCATCGAGGTCATCTCTACTCCAGGTCTGAGATTGTGAAGAGAGGATATCTCGCCGAATGGGTCTAGTGCCGTCACTCCATATTTGGAGCCGACAATTATTCTCTGTTGCTCACTGTCTTTGATCATAGTGTGCACTGCTGCATCAACCAGATTGATCTGTGTAGATTGATCAAATGTGAGTACGGTCCCATCATGACTGGTTCCTGCAGTAGCTCTGATCCCTGGTTTTACCCAAGACCCTTCGTCGTAGTAAACCATGTACTCTTCGTAATTACTGAACGCTTCTCCCCATGCAGCGGTAGCAGTGGATGTATCGGGGATCACGTAACCGTCCCTATCTGCATCCCAACCATCGTTATCAGAATCCAATATTGCATCACTGGCATTCCTTGGGTCAAGTCCGTAGTGTGCTTCCCATCCATCTGGAATTCCATCGCCGGGAATGACAAGTCCAGTTGCCAATAGATCGGACCAGGAATAGTAATCAGAATCTGAGCGTGTAGGGTCGGTGCCGAGCCATCCGTCATCCCCTGTCGGCCTGGTTATTAATTCCTGACAGGAATTTTCACTCATCCCTGGAATTGTCCCTGAACACCAAAGCCCGTCTCTCTCTGTTATCCAGTTTTCTGGTGTTCCGAAAGAATATTCTTCTGAGTTTGAGTATCTCTCTGTAACATCGATGTTCCCGTCTCTGTTGACATCAAAACCGTCTCCACAGCCAAAACTAAAATCTTCACACCTATCGATATCTTCTGTACTATCGGATGGATCAAGTGGATCAAACCAGAGGCAGGTCCATGCATTAGTCGCATTGAGGTAACCCAGTCCACCTTCAGTGCACATGTATATCTCGTATCCATCTGGGAGTCCGTCTCCATCAGTATCTGAGGAGGTGGGGTCCAGATACTCCCTGTTACCTGATTCTGTCAATTCAGGAGGTTTGCCGGTTAAGGAAAGTCTGTCAGTAAAGCATTTGTCGAGTGTATAAGGCCAACAATACTCCAGCAGGGCCACAGCTCCATCTCTATCATGATCAGACATATTGTCAGTACCGTTATTCATGTCCAAACCAAGTACCTCAAAGCTTCCTTCGGGGGTATCGATAACTATGTCTTCTCCATATATCGACTCATATTGATCTGGGATCCTATCTTCATCCGCATCTGTGGCTGGAGGGGCCCCTCCTTCCGCTTCGATGGGATTTGTGGAGTCAACCGGGGACTGGGGCCTGGTTTGAGAAACGAAAGCGAGACTGCTAAGCAAAAGTAGTACAATGAAGGCTGCTGTCTGCTTTCGCCTCATGATAAAGCCCCAACTAGGTAGCCTCCAACGTCCTCGGTTGACTTATGATGGTGATGGAGCGTCGTTCGGACATTGATTCAAAATATACGGTTTCGGAAGAGTCAATTAATCAATAAATCAGCTTGGGGAATAATAATCATAGGATTTATTCAAAGGTCGTCGTTATCCCCGTAAGCTCGGGGCCGTTGGGATGAAGATTACTCACCTAGGAAGTGGGAGCAGGGGTAACTCTGTTCTATTGTCTACAAGCGAATCTAACGTTCTAGTAGATTGCGGGTTTTCACTAAAGAAAACAGAGGCTAGATTGGATAAATTATCGGTTAATCCAACGGATATAGACGCCATACTTGTTACCCATCATCACTCTGACCATTCTAGGTCTGCAAAGAGGGCTGCAAGAAAGTGGGGAGCGCGTCTGATCAGTAATGCAGAGACCGCCAAAAGGATGCAATGGGATGATTCAGAGGACCTCTTAGTATTCTCCATGTTGGAGAGGATTGACGCTGGTGTTGACATGAGTTTACTGACTATTCCAGTGCCTCATGATGATGCTGAAAATGTAGCGGTAATAGCTTGTGACGATAAGGGGGGTAGGGCGGCCATAGTTACTGACTTGGGCGAGGTAACTGCTGAGTTGTCATCTCATCTCAGGAAATGTGACCATATTTCCATTGAGTCCAACTACGATCACGATCGCCTAATGAGGGGTAACTATCCAGACTCTCTGAAAAGGAGGATAACGGGCAGAGGAGGGCACCTTTCCAATTCACAGACCGCTTCAGCACTTAGCGAGATTGTACATCCAGGGCTGAGTAGTATCGTCCTATGCCATCTATCTGAGAGTAACAATCTTCCTCACATCGCGGAGAGCGAGGTTCTGATGGAGATTTGTGATGATTTCAAGGGGAACTTGTCAATATCTAAGCAAGACGGGCCAGAGTTTAGTAACTGGATAGGTCAGATCGATTCAGAGAAGATTTCGGCTTGAATCAGTGGCCCATGACTACCCTGTGGACAGAGTTCTGAACATCCCTCATCCTGTCGACTGCACCAAGCTCTCTGAATACTACTAGGGATCTCTGTAGGTAGTCCATTCTCTGTGATCTATTACTCTCCACTTCCCCCAGTCTGGAGAGAATCTCTCCTTGCATCATCCTGAAGTCGTTTGCCTCTGCGATTGATAGAGCGTCTAGATAATGCTCTGCCGCCTCATCCGATCTTCCTGCATCACTCAGAACCTGTCCAAGAAGCATCTCTACTTCCACTGCGCTCCTCGGGTCTGATTGATCGGATAGTATTTCTAAAGCACCGGAATAATGATGCATGGCCAAATCATTATCTTTTATTCTAGCATAGTATCTGCCTAGAACAGCTCTTGACCTAGCGTGTAACTTTTCTTGGCTGTTCTGTGCCGTTTCATCGTGAGCTGTCATGGCATGGTCTCGTGCCCTATCCATCTCTCCCATCTCAAGAAAGGCCGAAGCCAGTCTAATTCTTGCCTCCGTTAGATCGGATGAGTCTTCGGAATCCAATAGTTCCTCCACATTTCCATAAACTTCCAGTGCTCTCTTGTTATCACGTTGACGCCTGAAGATATATCCCATATTGTTGTATGATCTTGCGGCGCCTTGTGCATCTCTGAGTTTTATTTGCATCTCCAACGCCTTCTTATGCAGGGAGAGTGCAGTATCCATTTCTCCCTTTTTGACCGCTAAATCTGCCCTAGATGAGTAAATCCTGGCCAGAGAAGTAGTTAGCTTGTGTTTAACGGCTATTGGCAGTGCCATGTCATATTGTTCCTCGGCTTGATCCCACTTCCCTTGAACAGAAAGTATGTCACCTGTTAGTTCATGAATTACAAATCTAGTCCTGGGCCCGAATAGCTTAGTCTCGAGGACCCTGAGGATACCAAGGAGTTCTATGTGTCCGGCCTTGACTAGCTTGTGGCCTTCCTCAGATAATGCCGAAGCAAGGCCCTCAATATCACCTGATTCATGAAGGTGGTGAATATGCTCTATACTTTCTGATGGATTGTTATTCCTAGTCCTGTACCACTCAACCGCGTTTGCATGTAACGATTGCTTTAGTGAGTCCTCCATAGATCTGGTAAGGAATTCTCTGACTAAATCGTGAACATCATAGTTTTCGCTGTCTGCTTGTCTGGCCAGGCCTTTCTCTACTAAATCGTCCAAAAGATCTGTTTCCATGTCTATTGCAGATATTGCTTCCAAGGGCATTGGCTCCCTGAATACCGCTATAGCCCCCAAAAGTCTCTTCTCAGCGCCAGAAAGTCTACTGAAAATTTCTTTTTCTACGAATGCCTCTAAAGTTTCGTGGAATGTACCTCCTACACTCCCTCTGTTAATGAGCTCGAGTACTAGTGGGTGACCTCTTGATAAGCTATGAATATGAAGGAATTGGGGCATATCAATGTCCTGCATCGTTGTCAGTATTTTTCTACTTGCTTCTTGATCAAGACCATCTAGTGGCATCACCAGAGTCACTATTCTCCCTGAGGAGTCAGATTCTGGAACTACCATTCTGAATGAACGGGAGAACATCACTAGTCCTACATTTTCTAGCTCTGGTATTTTCAATGAAAGTGACCTAAGTACCGAAATTAGTGTCTCATCCCCCACCTTGTGGAGGTCATCTATTACAATCAAGGATGGTGAAGAATTCAGTCCGTTGGAGATTAGGTTGACCGCCATTTGGGGCTGAGGAACGGGCGTAGATGCAAGATAATCAGATAGATCATCGCTTCCCATTGCAGATAGCCATTCCGAAATAGCCTCTAAGAATGCCCTCGCCCCTTCCCAATCTTGACATCTATGATAAAGAAGATTTCTTCTGTGGGTGAAACTCTCAATTAGCTTGGCAGAAAGTGCGGTTTTACCTATGCCTGCTATCCCCGGAACAAGTATTGAGCCGGACTGATGTTCTAGGAGATTAACCATGTTTTCTAGTTCCATTTCTCTTCCGTAAAATCTCCTAGTTCTTGGGAGGTCACTCAATGAGGTTACCAATTGCTTCTCAATATGTTTTGATAAGTCTCTTTCAATCAAGTCGGCAGATAAAACTGAGAGATCAATGGTTCCAGAATCATCCATATATCGAATAATATCAACATGCCTAAGAGGTAATTCTGTTCCCTCTAGAGCTTGTGATAGCGCCATATTTGATGCTCTCCCATCCCTTCCAATCACGCGGACTATTTGCATACCTACCTTGGACCAAATATCATCTGCTAGCTTAGCTCCCTCATCGGTGAGGAAATATGCCTTCCTTTTTCTAGAAACTCCAGTAACATGTGCTTGTTTCTCAATCAGATATCCCTGTTCCCTCAGGCCGGAGATAGCCCTTGGAACATTGGATCTTGCAATTGAAACTGCATTTGCGATACCCATTTGCGAAAGGGCAAAGGGAACTTCGACTTTATCGGCGTGGTCGACATAGTCCCTTAGGTGGAGGAGAATCCTCTCCTGGACCCCCGGCTTGGGCACGTGTGTGACTGACATAATTACATTAGCAACATCTTCTATTCAATAATGTTCGTAATGAAAGCTTATCATCCCATCAATGGAAATGTTACCTTTCTTCAACCCATTCTTCCTTTTCTGTATCCCAAAGCCAACCTGGATGGTCTTCGTCCTTGACAAACCTGCTTTCCCCTTCATCTGGCCTCTCTTTCTTATTGTAACTATTCTCAGGTTCGGAGTCGTCTTCGAATTCAATGAAGAAGTATGCGAAGCCTGCCATACCCAGAATTCCAATAATCACGATAATTATCAAGAATGAGTTAGTAGATGATTCTTGATTACTAACAGTGATCTTTGAGCTGTCATATTCTAGGCCCCCATACATGAACTGAGGAGTAGCAGAGCTTGATATTCTAGATCCGGGTATTCCCATAATCCATGTTGAGTCATCTGAAACAACAGTATTGTTAACTGGTATTCCTCCAATAGTGGCTGTAACAGTTCTCCCCGGAAGGCCGATGCCAGAGAAGATAGCAGTTTCATCTTCTGAAATCATTGTATCTTGGGGGATATCGACCTCGAAATCTATAGCTATAACTTCAATGCTTATTGGAATTGAGTTTGCCTTTGACCCAAATTGGTCTGATGCGACAAATACTACCTCATTAATTGACCAACCAGATATCTCGGGATCGAAGAAAGCCATCGATATCGGATTATACCTAGCCATACCGTCTGCAGATATTGATATTACCACTGGATATTCATCATCTGAGGCTATTTCTTCATCATCATAAACTGACAGGATGAGCTCTTGGTTAGGATCTGGATCTGTGAAGAAATCCAATAGGTTAATTTCGAAAGTGGTACATCTCTCAGCTGATTGTGAATTTTCTTCGCAGTACAGGGTAACTAATTCTACCCATCCTGTGGGATCAAAAACGGGTTGTCTATTTCCTGCATCTGGAGGGTTGTCTGCGATGATATTTACTGACTTCCACTCGCTGTAGTCGAATCCATCATATGATCTCATCCTAATCTGATACTCGGAATTGTGTCTTAGTGACCTTGAATCCCATATTGAACTGAATACACCATTTGAATCGAACTCGATGACCGATTCTGAATGAACCTCGATCATTCCGTTCGCTGTATCGAGGACTTCGATATCCACCCTGGTTACCTGATTATCATTGTCCCTGGCCACACCCTCGAAAACGGACTCTTCTGAAACGGGCATTCTGTCTGACTCCTTGGGTTCGGAGATACTGATAAAGGGCGCACTGTTCGAATTGTCTATAGTGAGGGTAAGTTCAGCAGGAACACATTCATCGATCACACCATTGCAGAAGTCAGAGTCTGAGGCCCATATCTTGAAAGTATAGTCTGCCAATACTCTGGGCTGGCCACTGAAGTCCCAGGTCCATGTCCAGGATGTACCTCCAGAGACAGGAGTAACGACTTGAAAATTAGGGCCTAAAATTTGGAAATAAATCTCAGAAATATCCTTGCCACATTGTGAAGGGCACCCATAGTAGTCATAGGCTGCTCCCTCGAATGTAACAGTATCATCAGAATGAGTTGAGAATGGACTTGGAGAGCTTACCGAGACTGTGGGGGCCTGGGAATTAAGCTTGATTGAGATAGTGGATATCGGGCTGTAGTCGATTCCGTCAAATGCTCGGAACTGGAAAACATAGTCTCCTTCTGCCATTTGAGACATATCCAACTCATAGTACCATTCTTTGAATGGGTGGTTAGTCTTGGTTACTTCCCCATATTGTGAGTCGGATGAGTCTGTGGCAAGTTGTGCATCTGACCAATCACTTGTGAATGGGTCTCTAACTTCGATTGAATGAACGAATCCTTTCTGATCCCACTGTGCCATTTCGTCGCTTGGGTAGAAAGAGGCTAGAATTCCATCGTGAGCGTTACCAGTGATATTCACCACCTTTCTAAAGGAGTGGCCTTGATCTTGTGTGATTGATACAGATGGGGCCAAATTTAGTAAATTCGCAGTTCCTTGATATGAAGAGTCGTCTAATGTGAATTGTCCGCTATCCAGTCCAAAACCGAACTTATAGGCAGTGAATCGGTAGAGGGAGAGCTCTCTAGTGCCTGCAGCATAGTCACAATCAGTATCATCCGCGTCCATTAGGAGATCACCATCGTTGTCTATTCCGTCTGAGCAGGAGTCCTCGAATTCGTCATCTGCGAATCCATCAGGGTTGTCACCTCCCCCTAATCCCCTGAAGTCGAGGTGGAAATCCGAGGGGAGCGCGAACCATGGGGTATATCCATCGGAAAGGGTGTCAATATCATACATATCATTGCCGAGAGCATCCTCAATGAGGATACTGGCACCCTGGACCTTCTCGCCATTGACCAAAGCTTGGAATTTCACTAACTCCGCTCTTCTGACCTGTACTGCATAGGGAGTTGGTTGGGTCTGGATCGAGATGGATGATCTATCTAGATTGGCGAGACCAGCGAATGTCATCACTGTGGAGTTATTGTCCATGGAAAGAGCTAATGGGAAATTTCTAGGGGTGAGGTTGTCACAGTTAGAGCACTCTTGAACGTCTGTGGGTATAATCCCATTTTGGAAACCGTTGGCTGGCCATGCCTCCTGATCTGGCCACGAGAGAATTACTGGAAACTGTCCAGTAGGTGGACTGGGGATAGATTCGGACTGTACGGTTACTGAGCTTTTGGTGATATTGTAGGTAGTACCAACGCCATTCCAAGTATTTTCAGAGAAGAAAGCTAGCGATCCGTATTGCTGATCTCCTGCATATCCAGAATCATAGTGTTTAATCACAGCTCCTGATCCCTCGGCGTTCCATGTATTCCTCCTGATATCTAGTAACGCTCCTATCGACCTAATTCCATCGGACTCCCCTCCAGAATTGATTACGTTGTCATACATGGTCAGACCTGACCTGAATGCCATAACTGCTGGACATGTGAACTGCCCATTGAAATGAAGACTACTGGAGCATTCTGCTTGGCCAGAAGATGTGATGGTGTTGTTAGCAAGGAACGCCCTAGACGCACTCGGAGCGGGAGCGTTACTCCCGTACTCTCCAGCGATAATGGCCTCCCTGTTGGTGTCGAAGATTGTGTTATTTTCAGCAATCACATCAAAGGACCCGTACATCCAAAGTCCGTTCCATCCACCGATTGGGCCGATCTCATTGTTTGTTATCTCCGCGTAGCTGGAGAAGACAGCAATACCACTTCCACTTCCCGCTCCTGATAGATCGTTATTCCTGATGAAAGCATGAGCACCCCCGTAAACAGTGATTGGGGTTCTGTCATTCGTAACAATCTCGTTTCCAGTGATTGTATTGTAGTAGTCAATCTGTCCCACACTCTTCAGGCTGTAAATATCAATACCGTTACAGTTAACGGAAATCTCTGAGTTGGTAATTGAACCGGAAGAATACCTCAATGAAATTCCAAAATCCCCAACTCCAATTTCTGCATCATCAATCTCTATGAATGCGTCTTCGACCCAGACTGTCGGCTTGCCTCCTGCATTATTCCCGCATCCATTATTTGAACCGATTAAATCTGGAGAAGACATGATTAATGGAGTGATAGGGGTACCAGAGCTGTATATCTGAACTGCCGGACCATCTACTCCACTCTCATCATCGTTGCCTACTGTGTACTGTCCTCCAATAAACTCTGGTTGAGCGAGTCCCGTGGTTAGTACGCTACTGGAGGCGATATCGATAAACTCCATTTCTGTCAGTGTGGGACTAGCCCCATCTAGAACTAGAGCTGCGTACTTGAATCCATTTTGATTGTCGACAAAATGTGGGATTCCCCATGCGCCATCTAGAGTAGTGTGCCTTATTCCAGACTGTGAAAGGTCGATTGAGTCTCTGATAATGAGTCCTTCATAGCATGACGGGTCGGTGATCGTAATTTCGAATTGCCCCTGCGAAATTCCATTACATTCACCTTCAGCACTGGAATTCTCAGGTTCCTCCCAGCTAAATGTGATTTTCTGAGCAGAGTTAGCGTTTCCGCTGGCTCCACAAGAGGACATGCCTATACACAGGCTACCCCTAGCATCCAAATGGGTACCATTGGGAAAAATCACATTAGTACTGGGCTCAATGACCAGTTTAGCCCCAGATGATATTACTACATCCCCAGTGAGTACATGATTTCCTTGCCAGTACTCGGTTCCAGTGATGGTTCCGGAAGTTGTTTCATTTGAGGCAGCTACAGGAGAGGCAGGGCCTACTAGTGCTATGAAAACGCTGGTTAGCAACAACATTACTAGAATAGTCGAGCTCAATCCATCTCTGCGGGCCATAGCCACGGGGTGTCGGGAGCGGATATAATGTTAGAGGAAACAAGATTGTTAGGTCATCAAAATCCATCATCATTCGGTAGTATGTAACGTCCGTTACTGAACATCGATATTTAGCTCAAACGACAACTGGTTAGCCCATTCAACTGAATCCAGGGACCCGTATCCCAGTCTAGAGCTATGATTCCCCGAGGAAGATGGGGCTTGGTTTGCTGAGTTGGCTAATGCTCTTTTTACCAGACTCATCTCTTCTAGGTCAATTTTTCCGTCTTCCCCAGCTATGGCATCTCCAAATTCCTCAAGAATGAGCGCCAGAGCCCCGGTTACAAAGACGGTAGAGTCGCTAGTACCTGATGAATATGCATATGGCGGATCGAGTTCTGTGGAAGCTGTGGAAAATATGTTCACTCCCGGAGCTATAATCTCTGGCTTCTGATGAGGATACTCTCTCGGCTGTCCGCTGTAAGGATCGATATTAGAACCTGATGCACTATCACTCCAAATGGCTCCAGAGCTTCTATGTGCACCTACTGCTATGACGCCCTGGATGTTTGCTGGGACGGATACATCAGAAGATTCTGCACCCGTGTTTCCTGCAGCTGCTATGACGAAGATCCCTTCCTCTAGTGCCTCTTGCACCGCTGATACTGTCTCAGTTTCGATACCCATTCCTTGCCCTGGATCAGAACCAAGGCTGAGACTGATAATGTCGGCTTGCTGGGTAATCCTACACCACCTAATTGCCAACGAGACTCTATCTTGTTGGCCGGAAGAGCCTTCCGGACCTAGTGCCAATGCAATGGAAATAGAAGCTCCGGGAGCGACTCCAAGGAAGGTACCGTTAGAGGCTAAAATCCCTGTCATCATAGTGCCGTGATATTCTGATCCTACATCCTTTACCTCTTGGTTGTCCTCATCAAAGAAATCTCTGAAACCTACTAGATTTATTCCTGAGAGATCTGGATGTCGCATGTCCACGCCCGTATCTACGATACAAACTGAAACCCCTTCTCCGGTTAGTCCCCCATCTTGAAGCTCCCTTATCCCTGTGGCCTCATAAGCCCACTCGGAATCTGGGAGAAGTGGTGTTAAATAGGAATTAACAAAGGGCCAAGACAGTAGAAGCGCGACGGTTCCTAGGGAGAAGAATACTGCTCCCCAAGGCCACAAGACCTCCTTTAGCGGGTCTAGGGGCCAGCGAAGTCTTCTAGCCTCTTCATCTGACATCCCATAGACAGAACCGGGGTATCCTGGTGCTCTTGGGTCCACGGTAGTGAGTAGCCTAGGATCCTCCGGCTCAGGCATAAGCTCCAATCTATCTAGGGCAGGCATCCTACTTGTCCCTGTGGAACTGCCACATAAATACCAGTGTGTTCAAAATGGTGCGTTTGGCCTTCTTGAGCGGGGTCTTGTAAGCATTGCCAGTGCCGCGATGATTAGGGCCCCTAAGATGTAACCAATCCAACTAGAATCCGACTCCACTGCAGGCGAAGAGACTACGAGGTTGACGCTTCCTCCCTGATTTGGTTCGAACGGAACAACTTCGCCGTCTACTGAAGATTCATTGATCTCCAAGTTAAGGTAGTAGTTACCAGGATCGATTCCGTTCAGGTCTAGTGTGATGTCGAAGTTCACTACTGAGTTGGCTGGAACATCGTCTAACTCGGTATCCATTATTACCTCGCTCTGGCAGGTCAAGTCATTGCAAAGTATAACATTCAGCTCAACATCCTCGGCGTCGACAAGCCCATCATTGGAAACAGTGACGACCCAAGAGTTGACCCTGTTGGAAACTGCGTTGTCCCCGCCCGAGAGAAGCTGTTGGGATGTGATTGAGATCACTGGATTAGATATCGCAACATTGATTTCTATATCCGGGTAGGAATTTCCTGCTTCGTCTGTGACTGTAGCATAGATCGTGTAATCGCCTGTCGCATTGTCTGGTGCGATCACGTTGATGCTATGAGTAGTGGTAGTAAAGGGAGGTATGGTATGAGAATTTGATCCGGTTCTCTCCCACCCATCGGGAAGCTCTGAATCGTCGAAATCGAACTCATATCTGTCATCTCCGTTACCATCGTTTCTGATTTGAAGTGGTATTTGTATTTCCTCGCCCGGAGAAATCCCGTATAGTGGATCTAATGATTCCACCGAGAAGTCGTGGATTTGTGGTACCCTGACCTTTACGTTAATCTCCTCAGAGTACCCGCCTGATGTGAAGAAGCTTAGAGTAATTGAATGGCCCTGCGTCAGTGAGTGCGCGACTGATTGGTTTGGAGGCGTAACTTTGACGTGAATGTCGGAGGTACTCATAGAGCTATCTAATCCCAAATCAAAGGACATCGAACTGTTCCACTCTCCTGATCCGTTATGGAACTCGACCTGCCATTCTGAGCCATCAGTACCGGGTACTGTAGCCTGAGCAGAGAAGGTATCCAGAGGCTCATGGCCAAGATAGTCAGCTGAGAGAGTGAACTCCACAGGATTGAATCCAATTGATTCGTTATCTCTAGTTACAAGTAGATCTGCCATTCCGCCATTATGGTTTACATCACCGCCTACTCCGTCTATAACATTCAATGAAACATCTCGGTATGGTATCCTGGCGTGCGAGACTGTAATTGCCGGGGTCT
This sequence comes from uncultured Candidatus Poseidoniales archaeon, assembly GCA_964016345.1. GTDB lineage: Archaea > Thermoplasmatota > Poseidoniia > Poseidoniales > Thalassarchaeaceae > MGIIb-O5. The sequence continues at coordinate 13,908 of CAXHFM010000021.1, forward strand.
CCTGACTGGGTTCTACACCTATTGCCTGGCCTCCCGAATAAGTCATGTTCAGTCCTCTCTGCATAGTGGTGAATTCGCTTGAGACATCAATAATCCCGCTCGGGAGGAGTATCCTGATGGAGCCTTCTTGATCAAGACTTGCAATCCATGAAATGCCGGCTCCTAGATTGA
>CAXHFM010000022.1:0-14024 GCA_964016345.1 uncultured Candidatus Poseidoniales archaeon
CACGCCTATGTTCGTCGGCAGCGTCAGATGTGTATAAGAGACAGGGATTGTAATAATCGGCAGCCATTCCAATGGCAATGAATGGTATTAAATCGAAGATTCTAGCGCCCATGTTGGCTAAAAGCCCTCCAAGAGCCCTTTGCCAATAGCGGAGAACATAAGGAAAAACCCTCCAAATTTTACGCCCTACTACCTGCTTCTCATCTTGAAGATCCGAGGAGTCCTTACTAATCCCTGTGATATCCAAATCTCGCTTGGATTCGGAGTGACTCCCATCTGACATAGTAGCTCGGAGAGTGAGTAGTGTTTCAATGCTTCACTGGATAATTCTCGTGTGGTGCGCCCGCCGGGATTTGAACCCGGGACAAGAGGTTGGAAACCTCTTGTGATAACCCCTTCACTACAGGCGCGCGGTCTGGGCGAGCGTATGTTGTCTCTAAACCGATTCGGTCATAGAGAAGTTATTACTTCGTACTTGAAAAGTGATGGCGTTGTCGGTCCCATATGCTCCTGAGGCAACGAATAGGCATAGCCTCGATGATATTGTTCATGCCCGTTAACAGTCCCGTTTGGAAAATGGGGATTGAGCAGCTGGGATTTGACATTGGTTTTTCTGAGTTCGGATTTTTCGCAACTTCTGTACTTATTTTTATTATTGGAGCAGTCCTTACTTTCACTCCCAAGACTATATTTGATTAGAAATAGGTCGAGGAAATCCAATTCTCATGGACATCTAGGATGTACCGCTCTATCTTTTCATCGTCCCATTCCATCAATTTTAGAGCCTGGCAAAGTTGATTTGTTCTCTTGGGGATAGTCCGGGGACCGAGTACCGCTCCCGGCCTCTTCGGATCGTCAAGAAAATCTGTCTCCATTCCCCAATGTGACTTGCTTAGTTCTATTGTCGAGCATATTCGTTCAATACTTCCCTTGCCCATACTTACGCTCACAGGGAGCCCTGAGGTATTTTCTTGGGTTAAATCCGGAGATGCGAAATGTCTTACCGCCCTATTTCTGGGTAGACCCGCTTTGTCACACAAGGATGCCAAATCCGCACATGTCTGATGGCCATTATCTTCCACGTGTAACTGTATGGGGACGTTCGAGGATGAAGCCATTCTCATTATCTCCAGTAACATATCGTTCGCCCTCTCCCATCTGTGCTCTGAAACCTGATAATGCGGTCTTCCGACCTCACCAAGGCAAATCGCATCTCCCTCCTCGATCATTTCTAGTGCTAGTCCTACTGCGGAAATATGTAGTTCAGTAGACTTTTTGACACCCATAGTATTTGCTTGAATATCCCAAGTGACGGGATGGGGTCCAAGGACCACTTGAACATCCAATCCTATCTTTTCCCTAACCTTTGAGGCTATGGTTAATGTCTCTTGATATACATCCCTGTAGTCACTAATATTTCTTGGAAGAGAAGTTGAAAATGATGGTTTATGAACAAGAAAGATTCCTGTACCTCCCGCATTTGAGAATTCTTGAGCGGCGCTAAGGAATCTATTATTCATGTCTAGATGCATGTGTTGGTCCACAATGGGCCCTTCCCATTTGTCATTAACCAGCATTATCTCACGTCAATGCTTCTTCACTATCCAGTTTTTCAGCCCAATGCCTCACTGCCATCTCTGATACCTTTCTCGAAGATTGTCCTAAAACAACTCCTTTGCCATTATCATACAGTATTATTGTAGCTTTGTGTAGTGATGCTGAGATCCTGATAGCATCAATTCGTTCGTCCATCTCAATATCCGAAAATCTCTTCTCAGCTATTTCCAGAAGTACATTCTTTCCAAGGGAGAAGCTTACTATAATTTCTCCGGAGTCCATTGAAAGTCCTTCCAGGGGGAGTCCGAGGTTGAGTAGTAATTCCTGTACAGCCAACTCAGCAACTTCACTTCTAGAAAGCCCGTGTACTAGAATTGAGCCATTTGGCTCAATTACGTATGTGGCCCTAGGTTCTTCGTGTGAGACTACAACGTAATCTCCTGCCTTTGTACCTGAAGCTAGTATTATGGCCTCAGAATGATCTATCGGTACTGAAGGAACAAATCTGAAAGTTTGAGTTTCAATATTGAATTCAGGTGAGATAGACATTATCACATGCTCCTGATTGGTTCTGGTTCGGGCCAAGCTAAAATTGATTCCTCTATCGAAGACAGTCTGGCCTGATGTACCGGTACCATTAGTAGTGTCTGTGAAGATTCACCAACATCAACCCTGCTGTCCCTCAAGTCGGCCAATGCCCCCCTTATCCTAGAGGCGAACCTCATGTCCCTTTCTTTTGATAGATTACTACCAATCACTCTCTCTTCCTCGGCGTTCCATGAAAAACAGGTAGCAGAAGCCGCTCCCATCTCAGTATCAATTACTCTGTCATGCTGTATTTTTGAGACTGCTTTTTCTGAGTCTTTCTTCCATCTTCTACTGGAAGTGAGTCGTGATAACAGAGAGGATACTTTAACCTGCATATCTGCACTTCTAGATAGCCAGTCTACCCATTTTTCTTCGCTAATATCGGGCTCAATCAGATAAATTGGAAGGCCCCCCCTGGCATGTTGTGCATGTGTGACTAGTCTCATAGGTTCTGGATCAGGAATGTGTGGGCCGTCAATCTCTAACTCTCTGAGGTCCTTCAATAGTTTTCCGAACTGAGTACCCGAGGATATTGCAGCCTCAACGTTTGCTCCAGGACTTTTTCTTTCATTCATATCATCATCCTTCATCGATAAAAAATCATTGTTAGAGAGGAGGAGCGCAAGCCCATCCCAAATTTCTCTGGACCTAATTTGGTTGGGCATTAGAATGCAGGGGAGATGTGGCCAAAGGATTATTTTCCCGCCATCTGGATCTTCAATAGCTACCTCTCTCCACATGAGTTGGGAATCATCCATGGGCATGCTAGGAGGTTTTTCTGTTCAACTAAGCGGTTGAATTGTACGTTTTACCCACTTTTCTGGTGTAGTATTGAAGGGGGGCAAGCCACGGGAGCAATCTGAGGGACATGGGAGAGCCACGATCCAATGATCCTGTGATTCTGTTGGATGAGGTGTTTCCTGGGGACACAAATGCCCTGAATACCTTGTTTGGAGGTCATTTAATGTCCATTATGGATAGGGCTGCAGGCCTAGCGGCCAGTAAGTTCGCGCATGAGGAGTTCGTTACGGTTTCTGTAGATGCTTTGAAATTTGAAAGGCCTGCTTATCAGGGCGACATAATTAGAACCATTGGAAGAGTAGTTTGGACGTCTCCTCGAACAGTAGGAGTACTCGTAAGGTCATGTAGGATGACGAGGTCTGATTGGGATCCTGAACAAATCTGTTCTGGGTATTTTTTCATGGTAGCAATTGATGATGAGATGCGCCCTATATCGGTACCTCAATTCACACCCAAATCTGATGAGGAAATTAGTCTTTGGAACGATGCTAACGCGGCTCGCGACGCAATGCGACGTTAATCTAGAAAGACCTTGGAGGTATTATGTCAGTCCTAAACGTAGCCTTCTATGGGTCGGATGAGATGGCAAGTAGTTTGGCCAAGAAAGGGGATTCCAGAGACGTCGTTTCGTACGTGTTCAAAGAAACCAAAGATGAGAAGGTGAGGATTCTTTCTCTTCTTAGGCCGTTGAAACATCCTGAAAGTATCAGACCTCTTCTATCTGTGCTGAATGTTTCTAGAGTTGGGTTCGTGGAAGTCAAACAGATAGACGCGTCTTTGGGAGAAGTATTAGTGGCCATGAAATGCTCAGAAATTGACGTTGGCATAGCAGTTATCAATCCTGATTCCGGGGGATGGGTAGATCCAGAACAGGTAAGCATCCTCTTCAAACAGGCTAAACTTAATTGGAGGATTATCGACGTTATTCCTGAGCCACATGAGATTAGAGAGGAGTTGTTTTCTCTTGGGCAATCTGAAGATGAGGGCGACGAATTGGTCGTACCACTTGATCAGAAGTTCAATGTTCAGGGGATAGGAGTGGTTGGGATAGGGTACGTTCAATCGGGTAAAATAACCAAACACGATCAGATTGAAATTATTCCTGGTAGGAAACCTGGGGTTGTGAGGAGTTTACAGGTTATGGACGACGATGTAAATGAGGCCAGCTCTGGCGACAGGGTAGGGGTTGCACTCAGGGGAGTGGATGAGGATGATATTGGAAAGGGCTCAATGATTGTTCTCAAGGACTCGGGCTCGCTAATGGAGATGAGCTCCACCATCTCTAATCTGAGCAAAGCCCCATTTCAGAGGAGGCGTGTTGTGATTGGGGATATAATTCATGCTTCTACCAATATGCAATTCAAGGTAGGGAGAGTAATTGATATACAGGGAAGTTTGATTTCCATCGAATGGGAAAGTCCACTAGTTGTTAGAAAGAATGGTCACGGAGTAGTGGTTTTAGTTCAGCTAGATGCTGCTCCGATGAGAATTATTGGGACCATATCACACATCAATTCGGCATGAATATAATTGTGCTTTAAGCGGCGTATTTTTCGATGCAATTCCCCGAGAGCTTATACCATGAATCCGGCACTCGCACAATGGGATGTACTCAGTCGGGCATAAGCCTGACCGAACTGAAGGTGACTCCGAGTTAATCGGGGGCCTAAGTTTGGTTGGGATGAGAGGGAGTTTCGTTGGAATTCTAAATCAGCATCAGCTGACTATAGAGAATAGGATCGGGCAGGGACTTAGGATCGATCTCGGGTCGATCTCAAAAATGCGACATATGGATATGCCTATACTTCCCAGTGGAACCCCAATAATAGGCGGGATTACCGCAGTTATCGGGTACTCTGTACTGATCCCGCCCCTGGGCTGGGCAGTATCTGCAGCTGGAATTATTGTATCATTGTCCCACTTCAGATTAAGGAGATCGGTTCTAGTCGTTGAGGATGAAGATAAGTGTAGGCATATGATAGGGGGTCGAGAAGGATCCCTAATGCGACTCTGTCTTATGACTGACAGACTGAGAAGAGGAGCGAGCATAGAGGAAGCTCGTTCGGGACTGGAGAAAATTGAGAATGTAGTACCCGTTTTTCCTGCATTCCAAGATGCTGTAGGGATGCCGGCAATGAAAGCCCTACCATGGCCTCCTTCCCCTCCTGAAATTACGATAGATAATGCCCAGGCACATTTGACAGATGTCTCAATTGATACGGAGAAGGATAAATCCGAGTTTGAAGGCTACTCTGATTTTAGTTTTGGAGGATTCGGATCAATTAATGAAGAGTCTCCAATTGGTTTTGGAATGTCTGATATCTCACCAGAATTTCCTAAAATAAGTCCTTCGGAAAATGGTATTTCTGCTTACGAGAGAGCATGGGGCCGGGAAGAGACTCCTTCTTGGTACAGGGAAAAGGAACCCGTAACAGAGGTCTCCAGTAGGAATATTGGCGACTATTCCGAGACTACGGATATTTTTGGTTTCGGAGGAATGTTTGATTCAGAAGATAATGATGAACCGGAAACTGGATCGCAATTTGGATTCGGGAGTTCATTCGATTTGGAGCCTACGGAGGAGATTACACAGAGGCCGCCGTCTAGCTCACAAATGATTAGGAGGGCGCATAACCAACACGGTCTCCCGAAATCCGATTTTCACGGACAGCTCCTACCAACCCCTACTGAAGAGGCAGTTAGAGAAGAGTGCTTGCCCGGAATAGTTAGACAGGCAAGAGCAAAGAAAGCGGATTCGGTAAAATATCTCACAAGGCCAGATTATGAGTCCAATGATCTCAATGACTATCCTGGAGTTTCGAACTTGGTCGCCTCTATGAATGGCGGTCGTTTTAACAAGGATCTCGTGGTAAGAGGTAATAGAAAGCCCAGTTGGATTGAGTCGCTACTGAGGCCAAAAAGCAGAACAAGACATCGAAGAGATGATGCTTATGTCTCTCAATATGGGGATATTGATCCAACTTTCAACAGTAGTCATTCAAGATTTCAAACCTCTCAGCATATCAGGCTCAGAAGTGACCAAGACCATCAAGCAGATATCGTCAGTAGACCCGCTCCGCCATCAGAACAGAGTCATATTTCTGCCAAGGTGGCATTGGATTCTGTTGTTGAAAGGGTTTCGTCGGGAAAAAACAGGGCCCCTAAGCAGCTTACTATGCCTTCGGGGGGACTGAAGTTTTCACAACTGAGAAAGGCACCATCCAAGGGAGAGAAGCATCATATCCCAGGCGTACGAAGATTGGAATAATCATATCCCAACTATCCTCCTGTATCTATCGGCCCTAGCGTGATACTTTCCCCTTCCTAGGGATCTGATTCCTTTGGTCCCTATTCCCTCTGCACAATACGAAGATGTCACAGTAGCATGAACCATGGCCTTCCTCATAACTTCAGCATCATTTAGAGAACCATCGTGTCCGACCAATGAGGAGAACAGGGCACCCACGAATGTATCCCCGCGACCAGTAGGATCAATAGGATTTTCCGTTGGGTATGAAGGGAGTGCTATAGTCCCGCAGGGGAGATACGCGAGGATTCCACTACTTCCTCTCTTAATGATGATGCTTCTCGGTCCGGGTCCGGCAGCGGTTCCTCCGTGAAGAGCTTCTCCTGATATGATTGAAGATATTGACTGAGTCAGTACTTTCTCTCCTGAGATGGCCTTGGCGTCTTCCTCTTCCAAGACCACAACGTCTACCATTCTCATAGCCCTTGAAAGGTCTTCAAATTCTTCCTCAATCCAAATCTTACTGGTGTCCAGAGCGTTTATTTTTGCATCTGGGCACTGCTTCAAAACTTCTATTTGCATCCTTGGCATTGAGCTTGCACACAGAAGAACGTCTGGCGCCGCCCAAGCCTTTGGAAGGACCGGAATAAATTCCTCCAGCACATTCATATTAGTATTGGTAATTTCTGACCTACTCATGGTTTCAGTAAATCTTACCGACCTAGTTGACGTCTCTCCTTTCCGCAGAGCGACCCCTGCAAGGTTCATTCCAGCATCCTCCAACACCATCTGATGATATGTCGAGAAATCTTCTCCGACCGCACTGACAACTCCTATCCTCGGCGAGTGGCCTGGAGGTGGCCTTAGATGGAACGAGGAAGCAAGTCCGGAATGCGTGGCGGAACCTCCTAAAACACCGCTGGCCTTCTCCGAGGGAGTCTCGATATCATCATAGGAGATTGTCCCGAAGATTACCATCTCCATCATCATTCACCGTTCAATAACTCTGGATGTTCTTCAAGGAACCTGATTGTAATGTCTCCAGATAAAAAATCATGATTGTTCAATATTGCTTGATGGAGGGGGATTAGCGTATCTACTCCAAGTAACATGGTTTCACTGAGGGCGGCTTTCATTCTGGAAATTGCATCTGGCCTACTTGGAGACCAGACAATTATCTTAGCCAACAACGAGTCGAATGAGGCAGGCATATCGTATCCAGTGTGGGCATGAGAGTCTACTCTGACTCCGGGACCGCTTGGCCAATGACATTCCCATACCCTTCCGGGCGAGGGAGAGAGGGTCACTGGATTCTCCGCATTTATTCGAGTCTGTATCGCGTGCCCCCTAATTTTTACATCGTCCTGATTTATGGGGATTCCTTCTCCTGCAGCTACCCTTATGCCAATGGAAACTAAATCGTATCCAGTAATCATTTCAGTCACAGTATGCTCTACTTGTACCCTAGGATTGACTTCTAAGAAATAGAAATCTCCATTGGAATCTCTTAGAAACTCAAATGTGGCTAGTCCCTTGTAGCCAACGGCTTCAGCTCCTGCGACGACCTTCGAACCGAGGTCCTCTCTAACTTCTTCAGATAGCCAAGGGCCTTCTTCCAAAATTTTCTGATGCCTTCTCTGAATAGAGCAAAACCTCTCCCCAAGATGAATTGCTTTTTCTCCATCTCCAATGACTTGAAACTCAATATGTTGTGCTCCTTGTATGAATTTCTCAAGAAATACTCTATCATCTCCAAATGCTGAAAGTGCCCTTCCTTGACAAATCCTTAATGCCTTGTCGAAATCTTCGGGAGCGTCGACTACTTGCATTCCGATACCTCCTCCTCCTGCGGCCGCTTTGATTATCACAGGATACCCTATTTCTGCTGCCTGAACTGATGCTTCTTCTGGATCAGATACTGGACCATCTGAACCCATGGCAACTGGAATACCAGATCTAACCATGGCATCTCTTGCCGCTATCTTGTCTCCAAGAAGTCTTAGGACATGTGCACTAGGTCCAATGAAAGTAATCCCCTCCTCCTCCAGTCTTTCCGCGAAGATTGGATTTTCGGCTAGGAATCCGTAACCTGGGTGTACGGCGTCCGCTCCAACTTCCTTAGCCGCCTCCACTATTGCTTCAATATCCAAATACGAAGCTAATGGATCGGAACGAGGGATGTAAACGGCCTCGTCAGCAAGTCTGACTGGCAGAGATAGCCTGTCTTCTTTTCCGTGTATTACGACGGCTTCGATGCCCATGGTTCGTAATGAGCGTAGAATTCTAAGGGCTATTTCTCCTCTGTTTGCGATGAGGACCCTCCTAAACATCGAGTCAACCCTGTAACGGTTGCTCTATCATTGAATCGGAAGATTGTGCTGATTTTAAGCTCTCAGTAGACATCTCTGAGATATCGCTTCTGAGTTTTCATTAGTGTTAATTCTACAAACTCCTTTGCTTCTTCTGAGGACATTTTTCCATGCTCGGAACAGATATCAATTAGTGTTGAATGTACATCTTTGGCCATGTAATTCTTATCTCCACAAACGTAGAAGTAACCTCCTCCATCTATCCAATTCCATATCTCTTCACCATTTTTCTTCATCAGGTGTTGAACATACACTTTCTCAGATCCCTGTCTGGACCACGCTAGGTCGTGCCTATTCAAAACTCCACTCTCTTTCCAGGATTCCATCTCGTCCCGGTAGTAATATTCCCCTTCCTCAGTCCAATCACCGAAGAATAACCAGTTTCTTCCTGAGTCTTGATTAATATCTCTTTGCTGAAGGAACGCTCTGAAAGGTGCTATCCCAGTACCAGGGCCGACCATAATGCAATCTTTGGACCCGTCTTCTGGAAGTACGAAAGATCTTGTTGGAGACATGAAGACATCAATTTTCGACCTGTAGTAAACACTGGTCCGATCCGCCAGGAATCCTGTTGCTAGCCCAGTGCGGTCACGGTCATGATGAGAGTACCTAACTATCCCAACAGTCAGGTGCACTTTACCGGGTTCAAAATCGGGACTGCTGGCTATTGAGTACAGCCTTGGCTTTAGTCTGTCCATTCCATCGATTAGTTGCTGTGCCGTAAATCCAATATGGCCAAAATCTTGCAAGGCATCGATGTAGTCACGTGACCACAGGTAATCTTCCATAGATTCAGAGTTTTCAGTTAGTTCTCTCCATAAAACCTCAGCAGGGCTAAATGCTATACCGATTTCATCGTAGCCCTCGGGAACATCTTCATCAACGCCTGTTCCATTCCATTCCTGGACTACTTCACCTGTCTTTGTTGATACTCTAGTTCTGCTGGAAATTTTGATTTCCAGAGGCTCTTCAGTAGTGACCCTATCTTGAAGATTAGTCACCCACTTCTTAGATACCCTGTGAATTTCATAATGATTAGTCAGAGCTTCAAAAATTGTTGTTTCTCCTTGATGAGTGTCGACTATCTCTTCGCCAGAAATATTCGCGGCATCTAGCAAGTCTTGCACTAGCTCAGGGGGGCAGATGGGAATTACTCCAAGGGCATCTCCTGCCTTGTACTCCATTCCAGAGTTCCCTAAATCGAATACTATGTGTCTAGTCTCCTTGCCAGAACCCTCTCCGTTGAGAACGTAATTTTCTGTTAGGTTGGAAGAATATGGATTTTTAGCTGTCCATCCGGATTTCTCTTTCTTTGGTGGAGCTACTTCTGATCGTTCTTCGATTGTTACTTCAACTGGGATTGATGAGTTTTCCTCGATTTCAACTATATCATCCTCTATTTCAGCCATTTTTGGAATTACCAAAGCTGTCCATTCCGCTGCCGGTTGCTCATAGTCAACATCACAGTCAACTCTAGGGTGCACTCTATTAGCTCCTACCTTCTCAAGCCACGAGTCCCATTCTTTTCCAGATTCGCAGAACAGATCATAGGAAGTGTCGCCCAATGCCAGAACTGAGAAATTGAGTCCTTTCAGATCGCTAATGGCTCCGCCATTTGCTGCCTCCCAAAGGTCCTCTGCATTGTCAGGCTGTTCGCCATCCCCCCAAGTACTGCAATATATTAGGAGCCTGCTATATGATTTCAAATCCATTATTTCTACGTCTTCCATCGATTTTACTTCGGCGTTTAGACCGTGATTTCCACAATCCTTTCCTGCCTGCTCGGCTAGTTCTTCTGAATTTCCTGACTGAGAGCCGTACAAGATAAGTATTGAACGAGGTTGTGTTGGCATAATATTCAGGCTCGGGGAAATATTTCTCACTTATGAATAAATGCAATGTGAGATCTCTGCATTAAACGAAAAAGGCGATGAGGTCAAGTCATGGGGCGTGCTCGCAATGGTATGCCAAGAGTCGATTTCTTGGGGACGGGGAATGCATTCTCGCCCCCTGGGAGGATGCATGCGTTAGCACTGATAGATGATTCTATACTCATTGATACCCCCCCAACGCTTCTTACCCAACTGAGAAGATCTGGATTTTCAGGAGTCGACATTAAACATATTCTATTCACCCATTGGCATGGAGATCATAATTTTGGATTTCCATTCTTAATACTCGACAGGAAGTACATCTCAGACAGAGAGGCGGGGTCCAGTTTGGATGTTTATTTGAGGCCTGGAGGAATTGATGTTCTGGAAAGTCTTTGTAAATTAGGATTTCCAGGGAGTCTTGAGTCTCTTGAAAATATTATCGATTGGAATGAGTCGGAGCATGGTAAGATAGGCGATACGGGCTGGAAATTCTACAGGTTTCCTGTCCTTCATAATCCCGATACTGACCCCCATGGATACGAACTTGTGCATCAATCGGGCTTTCGCCTACTACACTGCGGGGACTCTGGGCCATGTGATGAAATTGATAATCGTGCCAAAAGGGCGAACGTGATAATCGTCGAGATGGGGATGCCTGATATCGGCGAATTCCCTCATCATCATCGTCCTTCTGATGTGGCATCCTTAGCATCTAGGAACTCTCATGCCAAGATTTTAGTCACTCACAATTACTCTTCTGGGAAAGGGTTTGAAGAAGGTTTTGAAATTCCAGACCTCCCGGGTACTATCTGGCAGTTGGAAGACGGCGATAGCTTGATTATCGATGAAGATGGCTCATTTGAAGTTATAAGAAAAAACTAGAAAAAGTAACAAGCATATATACTGTTTATCACATTATGATAGATTGAATAGAAAGACATTAATGATTCATGAGTTTGAGAATCATTAAATTTAGTAGACTGATAAAGCCGGCTAAAAAATCTTAGGTTATGATTCTTATTTTGTTCTAAGTGTAATAACGACATCTAGTGAAAATAATTAATTCCGTTGCACTGAGGACAAATTAACTTCATATGAATATCATAGGTGCAGAAAGTAAACCAGTAGTTTCTACTATCCGATAATAATAACATAATGCATAATTCTTCAGAGAGTCTTATTATGTCGGACTCACTCGCTCCGAATCCACGTTGGCTAATCGACTGCTCGGATGGGGAGCACGAGAGGTGTAGAAGTGGAATGATCAGGAGTGTTAAGAAATGGAGGGAAACATTTTCGAGAAGATTCTTGGTCAGGAAAGTCTTTTCATCGATAGGAAAATGTTCGATCACGCCTTTGAACCGGACAGCCTACCTCACAGAGGAGCAGAGGTAGACTCGCTGGTCAGGAATTTAGTGGATGCATTAAATGGACATATTCCCTCTAATATGTTGTTATACGGAGTCCCAGGTTCTGGCAAGACTGTAGTTACCAGATATGTTCTGTCTCAGCTACTCGACAAGGGAAGAGAGATGGGAGAGCCCGTATTCAGTTACGAGATAAACTGTCGAAATGTAGATACTAAATACAGAGTGGTTCAGAATATAGCATCTCATCTATCCAGAAGGGGGGATTCTCCCATTCCATTTACAGGATGGCCAACAGATAGGGTGTTGGACTCTCTAGTCTCAAGAATGGACAGGGAAGGGGGGGTTCACATTATTGTTCTCGATGAGATAGATAACCTAGTAGCAAGAGCTGGAGATGGAGTCTTGTACAATCTAACAAATCTGAATACAATTCTGAAGTCATCTAGATGCTGTATTATTGGTATTAGTAATGACCTGCACTTCACCCAGCATCTGGATCCAAGAGTAAGTTCCCGATTGAGTCAGGAAGACTTGGTTTTCCATCCATATGGAGCAATTCAGATTCAGGATATTCTCGAAGAACGAACACATGTTGGACTTAGGGAGAATTCATTGGATGGAGGAGTAATTGAGCTCTGTTCGGCATTGGCTGCACAAGAACACGGAGATGCTAGGAGGGCATTGGACCTCCTAAGAATTTCAGTTCAAAAGGCTGAGCAACAACGTCATGTTTTGGTATCTCCGTCTCACGTTAGATTGGCACAAAGTCAGCTTGAATATGATCAAGTAACGCCTGTTCTAAGAACTCTCCCTCTGCATCAAAAACTAGTACTATTCTCTATTAAGCTAAACGAAGAGAATGGCCTCAGAAATATCAGTACGGGGGAGGTTTACAGGACCTATTCAGATGCATGTCTTAAGATCGGTGTGGAGCCATTGACCCCAAGGCGTATTTCTTCGCTTCTAAATGAGCTAGATACCCTTGGGATGATTATGGCTAGAAACGTCAGCAAGGGAAGAGGAGGGAGGAGTAAGCAGGTGAATACTGCAATTCCGGGCGGAATAGATGTCATACTTACCCTCGGTAAATCTGAGCCACTAATTGCTCAGGCTGCTGAAGAAAAATACGCTCTTCAAAGCCGATTATGATTTCTGGACGCTCAGACAATGATTATACAGAAGTCCTAGGTCCCCGGAGCGTTGAAACATGGCTGATTCCGAGTGGATGAACTCTTTGACACGTCCTAGTAAGGCCTTGTCAGCTGCATTAACACTACTAGGGTCATGGATAGTCTTCCTTACATTCGTGAATATTGCAATAGGCGCTTACTCAGAGGGCAGGAAGGTACTGTGGATTGACTTCCTCACAGGAGTGAGAGAATCATCAACTACTGACATGGCTTTCGTGACGGATGATATATTATTCGGATTAATCGGCCTTGCAATAATTGGACTGGGCGCCAGGGGAATGAATACCACCCATGAATCTGGATTTGTTGGTTGGCTGAGAGGTTTGCCAAAGTGTGTTGTCGGTTCACTATTCTCTTCAGAGGGCGGAACCAACAATCTAATTTCTAGTTGGCTTGTCGCACTCGGGGTGATCTTCTATGTTGTATGGAGTATGAACGAGAATACTTGGGTGGACCCGGGGGTTTATTCTGTAGCCGTTGTTCTGATCTCGTTCGGAGTGGGGATGGGGCTTTTAGAAAGCTCCTCTAATTAGGCCCGGTCTACTCTACGTCCATAGATGCCAGCAATTCCCTACACCTTGACTTTGAGTCTAAATCAGTGAGTCTGATGACAACCCCTCGTCCCGGCTGACCATAGAGTATTACAGATCCGATTGGGGCCAAAGGATGTAATATCAGAGGTGCTAAATCCTCCTCTCCTTCCACTATGATGATTGTGGATTCTGCATTTTGTTCATTTTTGTCATACCCAAATTTAGCCAATGCCTGGGAACAACATCGGTACAACTCCGGAGTAATTGTACCTGCTGGGTTTTTACACTTCAAAAGATTGTCATACTGACCCTCATCTATTTTCGACGATTGGTCCCATCTCTCACGTTTTGTCATCCCATCGATTATTGCAATGTCCGCAGGCCTATTCAGATCCTGCATAGTTTTCACTGTTACATCTCCGACTGCTATTATGGGGCCTGGTTCTCCTGATATTCTATCCCTGTCTCTTATACACATCTCCGAGCCCACGAGAC
>CAXHFM010000023.1:0-13444 GCA_964016345.1 uncultured Candidatus Poseidoniales archaeon
AGATGCACGTAAGTCTCGTGGGCTCGGAGATGTGTATAAGAGACAGGATGTGCCTAATGGCTATCTTTAGCTGATTTGAGTCGCAATTTAACCAATTTGACTCATGTACCCTCGGATCCGCTGATTCCAAGCCAAAGGAAAGTACAGCTCCATCTGATAGATTTTCTATCAGAGATTTGGTTATCTCCTTGGACGGCTCAATATTCTGTGCGATTATCGAAGGATTGGCATTGTCCACATGTAGAATTTCCAGATTTTCATTGCTTCTTGCTCCTTCTAATACCCTTGCGATTGGTTCTGGGTCGGGAATTGGGTATTCCATCTCCTCGACGCCCTCGGCTCTGTAGGTGTAGATATCTGTAGCACCGCCTATTCTGATATTGACGGCTCCGGATTCCACTGCGACATCAATTTCTCTGACAACGTCGTCTTCTTCCCTCCAAAGGGGAAGTCCCTTCTTTGGCTCAATACAAAATTTACATCCTCTCTTGAAACGGACGCATCCCTGATACAATTCGACTTCGTAAGTGAGTGGGCCATGAGATCCATTTGGAGCCAATAGATCCGGATGTTCCAATACTGCCTTTGATGAGGCTCCTTTCAGGGCCCATCTTGACCATTCATCCGGACTTCTTTTTTTATGGGTCATTTTACCAGTCGAAAGGAAATGATTGAGAGTTGCGTCTGTATCCTTCAAGCTGCAGAAGAGATTAGACCTGGGAGAGACCCAGCCAGATTGCCTCCAGTGTCTGATTGCCCATCCTCCACAAATAACAGGGATTCTATTCGGAACTGAGGATAGGAAAGAGTCAGTCTCACCTCTACTGATTGGAGTTCCTCTAATGTACTTCCCAGGTACTACTGCCCCAGCCAGAAGAACTGCACCGTCCAATTCGCTCATTTGCTTTCTAACGTTTTTACGCCCTTCAAGGGTTGAAAGTTCGGATTTGAATAACCTCCTCCATTGATCAACGGTCATGTAGGTATATTCTATGCCCCTCTCCTCCAGAACTCCACAGATGTATCTGATGTGAAATCCCACATAGTTAGGCACACCGAAAGCCGCAGGTTCGTCTTCATACCCATCGAGTACGAGCCACCCGTCTAGTTTCTCCATGTTCCGCGGTCAGGGTATTCGGTATTCACCGCTTCGACTGTTTCCTTCGGCCGCCTCTATCCCTGTTGGAGCCACCGGATGAAGATTCTTCGACTACTATCTTACGACCTTTGATTTCTGAGCCGTTCATCGCTTTTATTGCCGCCTTAGCTTCCTCCTTCGAGGGGAATGTGATGAATGCGAATCCCTTTGACTTCCCAGATTCCCTATCCTTTGCAATATGGATGGAGTCAATTTTCCCATGCTCCGAGAATTCTCTGGAGAGTTCCTCTTCTGAGATTTCATAAGGAAGTCTTCCAACAAATAACTTGATCCCCATTTTTTCCTCGAGTTCTTTCCTCATGGATGATATTGTCTCTCTCTCTTTGGAAAGCTCTTCCTTGGTAGCCTTCCCTTGCTTGACTTTGTCCATACAATCTCTGCATCTAATCGGCTTACCGGGAGTCGGCTTGAATGGGACCTTTGTGCTAACTCCACACATCGTACAGATTGTATCGTGCATCTCCCTCCTTGGCCTACTCTGACCGCCTCTTCCCCCTCCACGGTTGGAGGATCTCATTGAAGCAACTCTGGCCGGCATCTCGTGATTTGCACCCCTGCGGAAATCGGCCATGGGAGAAAGGTAGGGTCTCGCTCCATCATGACCTAGTTTCGCTTCAGCCTCCGGTGACCATCTTTCTCCGGATCTGTTAAGTTTGTGCAGGCCGAATCCAGTTTCATGACCGTGTCCGAACCCGTCGGAGAGTACTCGATAGGCCGTGTAGTCGCATCTAGAGCAGTCTACATTGAAATCGATTTTCTTGTCAGATACATTCAGCATCACTCCGCATGTCGGACAAGATGCGGCTAGTACCCCGAGAGCTACATTTCCCTTTGTTGAGGCTTTGAGAATCGGATCGTCTTTGACTATCCTAGCTCTCACGATATCTCGCATTCTCATTGCATCTCCAGGAGATGGAATGAATCTATCCACGACTTCAGAGACGTGAATGTCAGCGAATAGCTCGAGAGCAGGAAGATCCCTATGACCTCCCTTCTTACTCTCTATGTTCAGAATTCTAATCTCGGCGACATTCTCATTCAGTCTAGTGACCTGTCCGATCACCACATCATCGACCCTAGGGGAATTAATAGGTAATCTGGACGACTTTATGGATATATTCCCGTCCTTTTCAATTAGAATCCCTGGGAGGGTAGCTACACACCTTCCATTTCTCTCAAAAATACCATCTCCTGCGGAATGACCTGGAGGAATAGTCACTGTGGAACCGGGTGTTACTTGGTCACCAACTACTGCAGACATCGACCCGGCGACCGGCCATTCCCCTATCAACGGTACGGAGGAACTAGGGAGGCGTTAATCTCCAAAATCCTGCCCTTGTGGCTCCTCTGTTCATCTTATGGTGACTATATGATGCAGTAAGAGGAAAGTCTGCTTCAGCGTACTTATCTACTTCCCAACCAAGATCTTTGAATCTTTTTCCGATGTGTTTAGCATAGGCACTGTGCATGATGTGAGTGCATGCTCCGAAAATAGATATCTCGTGTAGAAAATCCGAATCTGCGCCTTCTTTCAGCCTCCCCCAGGGAGGGTTAGAAATAATTAGATCATAGTCACTTATGTCTAAATTATCCACTCCAACTCTCTGGTTACAAACCTCAAATGTACCTTCTTTCAGAATACTTTCTGCATTCCTCCTGTTGAGTTTACACAATTCTTTGTCGGTCTCGACAAATTTTACATAACTAGCGCCCAATATGGATGCTCCAATTCCTAAAATGCCATTTCCAGAGCCCAAATCCACGACTCTGCATCCTCTTGGGAGATCTCCAAAGGACTGTATGTCAAAAAGCCATCTTGAGGCTAGATCTCCTGGTGTGACATACTGCTCCAAAGAGGCATCCAACTGATCCCTAATCTCTAGCCTTGACAGGGACATACTGAGTTTTCTGAGTCTCATTGTGCTAGTGGGAGGGTGGCGCATCAGTTATGCTTGCCGGATTTTTTTCCCTTGGTCCGCGCTTATTTTTGTGTCGTATATTACTCCCTGAGACATCATTAGCTCTGCCAATAGGACACTATTTCCCGCAGCACCCCTAACTGTGTTATCGGATGCCACATCGAATCTTAGGACATTCTTTGAGACTTCTACGCCCCCAACAAATACGCTCATTGTTTTTTCTTGGAGTTCTTCAGAAAAGGATGATTCATGGAGATTCAGCAAAGAAATTGCACTATCTATATCAGTGACAAAATTAAGAGGAGATTTCTGGCTGGATAATAGATCCGAATGTCGTTCTTGGGAAAGGAAATTGGACCATGTTTCTATCACTTCATGAGCACTTAGACTTCGCTCAAATTCGACAGTAACCGATGCGGAGTGGCCAAATTCTCTATTCACTCTCCTGCATTTTGCGTTAATATCTATTACCAGGGGTTTCAAATTAACTCCATCGAGCTTTCCGAGAATCCTCTTCAGTTCCCTTTCTACACTCAGTGATTCCCCTAGGATCTGTGAATCTGGAAAGTGTCCTTGTCTTGATTTTTCAAGCATTGGGCGTCCTCCTCCGGAGAGAGATTGCTCGGTGATTATAGTTATTTTTCTGGCTGGCAAAGAACGAATTAATGGTGCGATAGAAATTGCCAATGGAACTACCATGCAATTAGGACAAGCCACCAATATGCCATGTCCGAAATCTTTCTGTTGATCGACGAGTCCGAGATGTTCTTTATTTGCCTCCGGAACCACCAGTGGTACCAGCTTTGAGTGCCTGTGGATGGTTGAGTGACTGATAACCACAAGTCCAGCCCTTGCAAGATCTTCCTCGATGTAAGAGGCAGGAGAGTCAGGTAGTGCCGAGAAAACTATCCTAACTCCTATCGAAATGAGGTGGGATGCAAGTTCCCCATTTTTGCCTATGCCAATTACTTCCAATTCAGGTAATGAGGGTTTTGGTTCCCCGAAACTCCAAGGAATTTCACTTACTTTCATGCCCTCTGATTCTGATGAACCAACTATGCATACTGGTGCTAGCCAATGATGATCAGAGAGTCTCTGGAGTAATCTCTGTGCCACTAATCCCCGAGAGCCTAAGATAGCGCACTTGACCCTTCCAAGCGTGCTCATGACTGCGGGAGGAAGGCCAAGCCTATGAATAGGTGTTTAGATGGTGATGAATAGTTAAAGTACTCCCGCGTAGATTGATCCGTCATGGAAGCCCTCGGATTGGCCTATGTGGCAGTAGGACTTGTTATTGGAGGAGTAATAGGTTGGCTTTTGGCCAAGCAAAAAATGGGAAGTGAGATAATTCGCTATGAGGAAAGAATTCGTGCGAATGAAGGAGTATTCGAAACTAATGAGAATAGAATGAAGGCAGAGATAGAAAATATGGTCATTAAGGCGGGGGAAAGAAATACTGCTCAGTTTCTCAAACTTGCTGAACAGAGATTCTCGTCGGATATGAAAGAAGCTGAGAACGCCTTAGAGAGTAGAAAAATGGAAGTCGAGAATCTAATAAAGCCCCTACGTATTGAGATGGAAAAAATGTCCGTAGCAAATCAGGAGATTGAGAAGGAGCGTGTTGGTGCTTATCAGGCTATTAAACGCCAAATCAAGGACTTGGGAGATAAGACTGATTCTCTAGGGGATAGGACGACTGCGCTGTCTACAGCACTAACTACATCTGGCCAGGCTAGGGGAAATTGGGGCGAAGTAAAATTACGAAGGTTGTTTGAAATGGCGGGATTGTCTGAACAGGTGGACTTCTTCGAGCAGGAAACGATTCAGGGAGGGGGGCGTCCAGATTATATTGTTCGTCTACCTCAACAGGGAGTCATTCCAATCGATTCCAAGGCCACTGGTGCTCATTTCCTGAGGGCCGTAGAGCTCGAGTCTGGATCTGATCAGGATGCTTTACTAATTGAACATTCAAAGGCAATGAAGAATCGGATCAAGGAGCTTGGAGCTAAAGATTATCAAGGCTCAATAGAGGGCGATTTTGATCATGTGATAATGTTCATTCCTAGCGAGGCTATGGCGGCGGCTGCATTCACCACAGATCCGGAACTTCTCGATTATGCGATGAGCAAGTCAGTTCTGATTGCTACTCCTGTGACTATGTTAGGACTACTCAGAACTGTTGCGCTTTATTGGCAACAGCATTCGCTGGCAGAGGGAGCCAGAGAAATCTACGATGTTTCGAGAGAGATGTACAAGAGGATCAATACACTGATCGACCATTTCATGAAGGTGGGTGGTCATTTGGATAAGGCCGGCAGATCGTACAATGAGGCTATGAGCTCATATGAGAGAAGAGTTCTTCCTCAGGGGAGAAGACTGGACGAATTGCGGGTTTCGGAAACCCTTCAAACAGGCCTCCCAGACCCCAAAGAGATAGAGGTAAGACCGGCAGGTGTAGAGGAGGACTGATGACTGTGATCCTATTGGGGAGAGTATGATCAGGTGGCAGACCGGCAGGTACCACCCCGTTGTCCATCTCCCTGATAAGTACGAGGTTAGAGATTTCACAACCGGAGATTACTCTCCATCTGAATATGAATACGACATTGGTAGATATGATGAATTACGCCCCGGGATGTACTCGACTGAACTATTCTCAGATGGTAGATTCCTTCATATCGGAATCGACATAGGGGCACCAGTAGGCACTCCATGCATGGCTTTTGATGACGGGGAGATCTCACACTTCGGCTACAATCCCGAAGAAGGTGATTATGGAAATGTAATAGTCACCAGGCACTTGGTAGGTGGGACTCCAATTTGGGCTCTTTATGGGCACCTAAGTGGAAGCTCCATACAGGGAAAAGAAATCGGACAGAAGATATCTAGAGGAGAAGTAATTTGCTGGATGGGGGACAAACAAGAGAATGGGGGATGGGAACCACATCTTCATTTCCAACTATCATTGAAAGACCCTGGGACTCATGATATGCCAGGGGTAGTGTCTCCTGAGAAACGGGACCAAGCTCTTAGGGACTTTCCCGACCCCAGATGGGTGTTAGGTCCAATCTATTGAATGTCTGAGAGGTATTTCTTCAATTGAGGTATTGGTTCCATTGAACTTGGATCTGCTCCTCTTAGAAGGGCTAGTGCTATTGAAACCCAGTCGGAAAGATGGGCGGCATAAATCAGTCTCTCGAGAAGAGTTTCGCCCTCGCATTCTATTCTCCAGATATTCTTGGTGCTCAGATTCTTCTCAATCCAGTCAATCCTTGACTTGGTCCTCTCATGTACGCCCTCTGAAGTCATAATTAGAAGCGCCCTTTTATCGGGAAGCTCCGAAAACCATGCGACTATCTCGTTATGATTCATCTCCGGCACCTCGGAGTGTTTGGCGAATGTCTCAGAGTTCTCATTTATCTGGCAAGTGAGTCTGTAAGCGGCCGCGTTAAGTTCTCTGGGACAAATTATACCGATCTCAGAATTTACAAGATTTCTGGCGAGAGTCTCTGACATTCCATCTCCGTGAATAATGTCTAACTTTCTTGAAGAGTCTCGGATTCTTCCAAACATTGACTTGAGTTCCGTCTCCTCTGGACGAGCCAGTATTCCCATTGACCAGCAGACTGCCAATTGGGCTCCTAGTATGTGGCCGAATGCAGATCTGGGCATTTGCCCGTTGGGAATAGCAATAGACGCAGATTCTTCATGATCATCCAAGATTCTAGTCAGCTCACCTCCTGATGATATCCCCACCACAGTTCCGCCAGAATCTATTGCCTTCATCACACCATCAATGGTCTCCTCAGTATCTCCAGAGTATGAGGTTGCAACAACCAGCCAGTCTGGCCCCCACCACTGAGGGAGCCCGTAGCCCCCCCAAACTACGAATGGCAATCCACCCTCCTGATCGGAGATAGATTTGAGGAACCTTCCTGCTGAGCCTGAGCCACCCATTCCAAGGAATATGACTCCGGTCCAATCTAGATCTGATTCAAGTCCTGTTTCCGAATAAATGGCGTTCTCTAAATCATCCACGAAGCTTCTGGTAACGCCACACATATCTTCAGTATCCAAGGACTGAGCCAGCTCCTCAATTCTTTGTCCGGGCATTGACTTACTTCCTCCCTGAGGGTACTGCTAGCCATACTCCCTGTATGAAACCAATGCGTACTGACTTCGATTCGGGGTCATCATCGTACGGTAAGGCTACAGTAACTACTTTGTAGTCTGTGGGGTCCATTACTTCCACAGCCGAACTGTCCCTATTCAAGATGTCAACAACAAACTGTTCACTCTTTGGAGAGATTACAACAGATCCTTCCATATCCCTCCATGTTGCGCCTGATCTCTCGAACCTGTCCATCTTCTTTAGGATGGGACCGTCCTTCTGCCAACTTTCAACTATCCACAGATTTTTTCTGAATTTGATGACATCTCCGAGTCCGTACGCGGGCTTCCTGTAGCTGAGCGTCAGTCTAGAAACCTCAATTCCATCGTTAGCACCGACTACTGTAGAGGTTTCCTTGACCGTGCCTCCAAACTTCTTGACTAAGTTTCTGGACCATCTTCTTGCCATGGCCTTGGACCCTAATTTCAGGTCCCACCCGCCCGTTACCGCGCCCTCTTCTGAGATGAAGAACATAGGATCTGCTTCCATCTCAGACAGCATCTCATCGAGAGTCTCTCGGAGTGACTTGAGCTCTGGTTCAGACAGTCTTCTGCCAGCTGATCTGAGTTGCATGACTGCCTCGAAATATGAGCCTGCCTTCCGTGTACATGTTGGACATACTGCATTACTGGTCTGTAGAAGTACCTCATGGGCATCTGAGAATTCATATCCTTCAATAATGCCAGATACATCAACATGTAACCTGCTGGTCCTGTCATCTATTTCCTCGACTGCAAAGTCCACTGAAACTTGCTTTGCCCTATCCTCGACGCCGAGGGCCCCCCTGATTCTCAAATCTGCTAGATCTTTGGAGTCAATTACTGACCATCGCCCACGAATCTCATGAAAACCACATTTGGAGCATCTATCTTGTTGGATCCTCTCAGGCATGATAGAAAGGTTAGTTCTATCTCTCAGACAAGATTCACACATTCTATCGGTGGTCAAGGGCGGAGATGCGCCACAGACAATGCAGAATTCCCCGTCAGACATGTCTCTCCCATCAAATGCGCCCATACTCACAGTTAGAAGGGTTCCCAATGACTGGAAGCATCTGATTAGTCATCATTCTTCGGAATCGGAGGAAAAAATCTCTAGTTGGACACTCAATTCAACTATTCTTGATCTTAGGTGGTTAACATAGTACGCGAGAATAAAAGATAGTATTGTGTAAGCGACTATCATTTCGGTAGTCCCTGACATGGTCATAGCCCCCTGTCTAGTTCCGTCTTACTCTGTTCCAATCTCTCTTCCATTCTAATAACCTCATTACTTAGAATTGCCAGTCCGACAAAAATAACTAGAAATGAGAGGAAGCCCATCATTAGTACTGTCCTGATAGCAGGATCTAGTCCTGTCTCTTCTCCGTTCACCAAGACTATCCCGGGATGCCTCTCCTGGTACCATGTGGTTGCCAGTGCAGTAATTGGCACTAGTGCAAATCCGAATAGTCCCACTGCGGCGAGAGTGTCCCTGGTTTCCTGACCATCGGGTTGAGACCTTCTAGATAGGACTAGGAACAGTGCTACGCCCGTTAGTAGGGCGAATGTATTGAGGCGAAGATCCCCCCAATCCCAAGGGACGCCCCACTCTGCAGATCCCCAAATCGGTCCTGAGGTGATTACTCCGAGGCCGAAAAGCAATCCGAGGTCAGAGCCGGTAGAGAACCATCTCCATCCCCAATCAGACCTATCCTTGTACCATGCCACTGCCCCTATAAACAACATGCAGAATGCCAAGAATGAAGACCAAGCGAACGGCACATGCCAGTACAATATCCTGTAAGCCTCTGGAGCGTTGAATGCTGTCGAGTCAACCATGGGCGCGTAGTATACCCCCATCAAAGCCGTGGCGATTGCGCCCGATATCCCTAGTGCCGTCAGGCTGATTCCTATCTTCACCGACGAAGGGGGGTTGGTGTCGACCACAGCCTTTCGAGAGGCTCCCCAGTGAAGAATGCTGTTCCCTATGCATCAGGAATAACAACAGCCACTGCCCATACCATAGCAGAAATAATACTGGCAATAATTATCGATGCCAGCGGACTTCCTATGGAGATATCCGAGGACATGCCCACTTCCATGATTATAGAGAGTGCATCTACCAGTTCCATGAATGGCCAAATCAAGACTATCAGAAGTAAAGACGCCACTGCGGCGCCTGACCTCCGTAAGTCTGAAACGAGAAGGTGCAAGGCAGTAGCGGCGCAAGAAATGTCGATCATTACGAGCGATGGAAGCCATAGCCACCTCAATATTTCCTCGGAACTATCAACTGGTAAAGAGCCCCCTAATACAAACCATGAGAGATATGTCAGGGGAAGAGGGAGAAGTATGGATGATGCCATTATGGATGATGCTGGACGGAATTGTGGACCACAAACTGCTGACCACCATTTCCCGCATTCTTCCTCTGAAAGTCTGCGAATCATGGCGGGGGAAATAACTGCGGAGATGAACGCGGGAGTAAGGATTAGGGCAGCACCCAGATGATTACCCATATTGGTGTTCGAGAGAGTAGCCTGCGACATGTCCATTCCTGTCAATACGGAGTAAGATAAGAGAAGAGCCAAAATGGCAGGTGTTGCCTTTCCAATGGTATCTACCGGATTTCTCCTCTCAATTGAGTAACTCCATGAAAATAGTGATGATATAGTCTTACTTTGTTTTTCATCAAGGAATTTCCTTTCAGGGATAAGGAATTCCTCAATAGTGTTGTTTGACTCGGAAATCTCTCCGGATTCAATTGTCAAGATTCTGCTTGAACATGAGATTATTTCTTCGTCGTGTGAAGCTATTGCTATCGTATTTCCGTAATGCGAGAGCTCACTTATCCACTTCTTTAGGACTCCTTTGGAGAATGAATCTAAGCCTTCGGATGGCTCATCTAGGAAAACTAATCTGGGAGCCTCGCACATCATCGCTGGGGCCATTCCAGAAATTACTGCCAGACGTCTCCTCAGTCCCGCAGAAAGTTGTGAAACCCTATCCTCGCCCCTATGAGACATCCCCCACTCTTCTAGAATCCGTTCAGCCTCCATTTGACTACAATCTATTCCCGCCACGTTTAGTGCTGTTATGACTCTCTCAGTGACTTTCTCCTCCCCACAAACACCATCTGACTGCAGTGTCAGTCCGAATGGGTGTGGCTTTTCTCTTGTTCCTGAGTGATTCCTTATTATAAGTGACTCATCCTTCTCTGAAAACCACTCGACTTGCCCTTTGGTGAGAGGAAGGATTCCCACGAGAGATTCGATTAAAGTAGTCTTTCCAGAGCCATTTTCCCCCACGAAGCACACAATATCTCCCCGGAATATTTCGAGGTCCAATCCCTGGATTACTGTTCGTGGCCCCCGAGTAACACTTATGCCACTAGCCTTGAGCACTTGTGGCTGCGCCATGTACTCCGGAGTGGTATCAGTCGTTTGAGTCGTTCCATTCTGAAAATCACTATTTGCGAGTCCCCTCTGTCAAGGGCGTGAGTGCGCTAGGAGAGCTTGGAGCTTCCGAGCAAATTTTTGTGATAGTGCTGTTGATTTGTTGCATTTCTCCCTACATTTCTGCATATCGAGGGAACACAAGTATTGCCCTTGCGACTATTCTCTCACTCATGCTGGCATCTTTCGTACAATTTGCCATTTCTGTTATTCAAGGAATTCCTGTCGAGATGGGGTGGGTAGTTTCTGTTTTTGGAATCAGGCCTTCGATTGCTACATCCCCCCTGGAGTCATACAGATTCATTACAAGTGCGTGGATTCACGCTGGATGGGTACATGTTCTCGGGAATATCTTGGTGATTGGATTGGTGGGTATTCCGCTAGAGCAAAGGATGGGTGGAAAGAGATGGATGGCTGTTTACGTGCTCGGACTTTTGGGCGGGAATATTGCATGGGTCATCACACATCCTGATTCTATGGTTCCAACTGTAGGGGCGAGTGGTGCTGCTTTCGGGATACTTGGTGCTTACATGGCATGCTGGCCCAGTGATGAAGTGGAGTTTCCCTTGCTATTCCTGATCAGAGCATGGCCAATTTGGTTGATTGTGTTCATCAGGTTGGGGATAGAGGTTTGGCAAATTTATTCGATTCAGTTGGGCACTGTAGGAGATGGCAATATTGCACATATGGCCCATCTAGGAGGTTTCTTTCTATCCTACTCGTTGGCAAGGAGAGTGACTGTAGGAGGGCCTCAGCCTCTGGAAAGAGACGCAATCGATGGAGTTCTTGAAATAACCAGAAGTATGCCGATTCTAAGGGAAAATCCCTGGGATTCTTCTGGATCCCCGCTTGAGGGAAGAGCCCTGAGGGTGCTAGAAAAACTCATCGAAGAAGGTGATGAAGTGGAAACTAGAAGGGCGTGGCTAGAAGAGCTTTCCGAACATACAATCTGTCCAGTATGCAGAGGGGAGATTCTGGCAGAGACCAAAGGCGGTCGAACTTGGATAAAGTGCGGAGTGTCAGAGAGTCACCTAAAGTGGCCATAGGGCAAAAAAAATGGTCTTGGACAGGTTGGGATTATACAGGGCCAACATTTGGCTCTCTAAGAGAGCCATGGGAAAGAGAGCATCCTCAGCCACTACAATCGTGGTAGCCTTGATGGTTGTGATGCTTGACGTTTCTGTTGGAGTGAGTGGTTCTGAATGGGAAAATAATAATCAGGAAACCCCATTGGAAAATGTCGATTCGGGGAGAACAATAGACATTCCTCCACTTATGTGCGAGGCAGAAGAGTGTCCGTTAAAGGACCGGACTCCTCATCTTCCTCCAAATGGGGTGGAATGGCCAGTTCAAGAACCCGGCTGGTGGTTTAACTTCTGGAATGATAAAGATGCCAATGGGATGGACGATAGATTACAATGGATAATTTCTGGCGATCAAGAGTCTGTATCCACTAGTGCCATTATGGGAGACGATGGTAGGATGACTGTGGCGATTTTCGTTTGTTACTCCTGGCACCCAGGTGATGAGGATATATCTGATCTGAAGGGGGTCCTAACAAAGTATGGATGGGAGGAATACGGAGCTTACTTCAGGGCGGTAGACATTCTTGACACTTTGATTGTCGAGCATGTCCCAGTTAGTGCATTGATTGAAATCTTGATGCTTGAAGGAGTCGTACTGGTTGAACAGCAGGATGTTCTGGTCCCATATCTAAATACTGCGACTAAGGGATCTAAAGTCAGGACCTCAGATGTTTTCAGTGAAACTATGATGGACTACGGGTATGATGGTTCCGGTGTTGTGATTGCGATTGCAGACACGGGTGTTGACAATGAGCATTTCTCACTCGATGACTTCTCAGATCAAAATTCCGATAATGGGGCTGAGCCTGATGAGTTGCCGGATCCAAAGTGGGTAGCCGGATGTGACTCGACATCTTGGAATCAACAAGATTGTGATGATGGGGGCGATGACCCCGATGATGGAGATGGGCATGGCACGCACGTTGCGGGTATTGCACTCGGAACCGGAGGCAATGAACGGGAGAATCAAGGATATGCGCCAGGCGCATACCTTGTTGATATTAAGGTCATGACCGATGCTGGGGCATCCAACTCTGGGTACACCGTCGCTGGAATTAATTGGGCGGTGCAGAATGTGGATACTGATTGGGGAAATAATGACTCAAGTAGAGGCATTGATATCCTTTCGATGTCATTTGGAAGTGGCTCGAGTCCAGCTGGAGAAGACCCTGGAGATAACGGAACCAGTCAAGACTCCCTAGCAGTCAACGCCGCATCTGAAGCGGGCATCGTTTGTGTGGCAGCGATCGGGAATGATGGTTATCGGAGAGTGACATCTGTAGGGGCTGCTGACTCGGCCATAACTGTTGGTTCAATTGACGATAAGGCCAGTGTAGAGAGAGGAGACGATTCTATCGCTTCGTATTCTAACTCTGGCCCTAGGGAGGATGACGGGGATGACAATCAATGGGATGAGCTGAAACCAGATGTCGTCGGACCTGGCTCCAATATTATGTCAGCGCAGCATGCGGCATCCAGCTCCCAGTTACCCGGTTCAGCAAAACCTCTAGCCAGTGATAATTATGTCCAGAAGTCTGGAACCAGCATGTCTACTCCAGCAGTAGCCGGGTTTATAGCCGCGATGCTTCAGATGGACGAAGATCTGACTCCCCAAGAGGTGAAAGATATCCTCAGGAATAATTCGGAGACCAGAGGAGGAGCATCGGCACCTGA
>CAXHFM010000024.1:0-13420 GCA_964016345.1 uncultured Candidatus Poseidoniales archaeon
CACGCCTATGTTCGTCGGCAGCGTCAGATGTGTATAAGAGACAGTCTCGAAGGAATCAATCTCAGGATAGATGAAGGCGATAGAATCGGCGTAGTCGGACATAATGGCGCCGGGAAGACAACTCTTCTCAGAACAATTAGTAATCAAGACCAGGATCTTGGTGATGTAACTTACGCCGCCGGTCTGAGACTAGCGTTCCTTACTCAAATAAGAGATATCGTCGAGGATGCAACCCTGGGCGAGGAACTAAACAGGAGAGGAAGACAGTTTCAAGAATTGGAAGATGAGATTTCTGAGATCGAGGAAATGATGGCCGATCCTGGATTTTACGATCAAGAATGGCAACCAGCTATGGATAGGTACCAAGAGCTCCAGAGTCTGATGGCAAGATCAGGTGGAGGGGATGTGGCAGGACATGCTCAAGAGATTCTGAAGGCACTGGATTTAGCACACCACCCAATGGAAATGCCCCTGTCCTCACTTTCAGGAGGCGAGAGGGCCAAGGTAGCATTGGCGAGGCAACTCGTAGGATTGAGAGAAATAGACGTTTTCTTTTTAGATGAGCCTACCAATCATCTGGATTTCCAGACTCTTGATTGGTTGGAGAAATTCCTGAATACTTTCGATGGTGCGTTACTGATTGTTAGCCATGATAGGTACTTTTTGGATCGAGTTTGCAACAACATAGTCGAAATACAAGATGCTCATCTAAAGGGATATAGTGGCAATTATACCTCATTTTTACATCAAAAAGAGCTATTTCTACAGACATTACAGGACAGGATAGAAAAGGCCCAGAAAGAAATAAAGAGACTCTTGGGTGCTATGCAATCGATGAAAAGAGCAAATAAGTATGATAAATCAGTATCTCAAAAACATGTTATGATCAATCGCTCTCAAAGAGAATTAAAGTGGCTGAAGTCACTAAAACCTCGACAGAGACAGAATCTCAAGTTTAATCTAAAGTCAATCGAGAAAAGTAGCCTCGAAGTATTAGATTTCCATAATGCTAGGTTCATGTTCAATGGACTAAAAAGACCAATTATTAATGGTCTGGAGGTAGGTATTCGTAGAGGGCAGAAAATTGGAGTAGTAGGTCCAAATGGCGCCGGCAAAACTACTCTTTTGAGATTGATAACCGGAGAGATAGAGCTTGACTCTGGAACAATAGATATCAGACCAGGAGTCCAGATAGGATACTTCCATCAGGACCATAGGTCGTTGAATTTTGATATGAACCCAGTAGAGCAAGTCAGGGCCCTTAGGCCTAGGATGGATTATGGTGAAATCAGATCTCTACTAGGGAGATTTCAGTTCACTAAGGACATGGTTAATGTCCCTCTGGGGAAACTTAGCGGGGGAGAGAGAGCAAGAATAGCATTACTTGAGTTACTATTGGGAGAAAACAACATGTTACTCCTCGACGAGCCCACAAATCACCTAGATACGGATGCTAAGGAGGCTCTTGAAGAGGCCCTGGGAGATTACGAGGGGGCTATCATCACTGTAAGCCATGACAGATATTTCCTAGACAAGATTTGTGATACAATATGGGAGTTGCCGGGGGACGGAAGTCTATGGGTCTGGCCCGGAAATTACTCTGATTATATCCGGAGAAAGACTCAACAGGAAAATGTAGAGCCGTAAACGCGCCAGATAGATTGTTCAATCATAATCTTACATACTCAACTGTCCATACTAAATACGGTACCTACGCGGGGGCGTCTTGTAGGGTTACCAGTGGTTCGATTTTCAGACTTAGGAATCGAGTCAAGTCTGGTTGGTTGTTTGGCTGATCAAGGTATTACTGAGCCCTTTGAAGTACAGATTGAAGCCATTCCTAGTGCAATGGAAGGAAAGGATATCTGTTGCAGGGCACCCACTGGTTCTGGAAAGACACTTGCCTTTGGCCTTCCACTAATTTCCCGAACCGGTCCAGCGAAACCAAAGAAACCCACAGCACTGATACTCACCCCAACTAGGGAGTTGGCGGAGCAGATTAGGAATGTCTTAGATCCGCTAGCATGGGACTCAAGGATGAAAGTACTCTCAGTATACGGCGGAACATCATATGGAAAGCAACTCAGAGGCCTTGAAAAAGGAGTAGAAATACTAGTTGCATGCCCTGGAAGACTCTTGGATTTACTAAAAAGAAATGCATTGTCCTTGGAAGATGTTGGCATAGTAGTTCTTGACGAAGCTGATCGTATGGCTGATATGGGGTTCATGGAACCCGTCTGCAAAATCATCGATCAATGCATTAATGAACCTCAAATGATTCTCTTCAGTGCCACACTTGATCATGAAGTTTCTAAGCTCGTCAAGTCCTACCAAAATGATCCTGTAAGAATTGAGGTCGGCCCTGAGGAGGTTAGTATGGAAAGTATGGAACACCTCTTCTGGAATATTAAGCCGTACAAGAAGACCGAAATCGCAGTAAAATCTGTTAGAAGGGCTGGAAGAAGCATAATATTCTGCAGAACTAGGGCAGGAGTAGATAGATTGAGTGATGAGATGCTGTTAGACAGTGTCCCACTTTCCTCTCTACATGGGGGCCTCAATCAAAAACAACGAGATCGCGCAATGAGGAAGTTTACCAGTGGCAGAAGTATGGTGCTTGTCGCTACCGATGTAGCAGCTAGGGGGATCGATGTTGAAGGAATTAACTGTGTAATCCACTACGATCCTCCCGATGATGCGAAAGCATACAAGCATAGGAGTGGAAGAACCGCGAGAGCTGGAAGTAGCGGAGTTGTTATCTCATTTGTAAAGAAGAACGAGCAAAGAAGTTACAATAGAATTCAGAGGGAAGTCGGGATAAGGAAAAGATTCACTGATCCAAGGCCCGAGGAATTGAAAAAGAATGAATTCAATCTAGTTCCATCATATGAGAAGAAAGAAGGGCGACCGAATACGAAGAAAAAACGTAGCAGAAGGGGGCGTTCTAGAAACTCCAAGAGAAATGACTCCAACAAGGGCCCCGGTGAGAATCGTAAGAAGAACCATCGAGATAAAGGGAAGAGAAGACATAGTAAAGGATCGAAGAAGAAGGCAGATGCTAGACCCTAGTTTTCCATACCGAGTCGCTAAATTACCTACCACGACTCGCATCTGTCATGCGGACATGGTCTAGTGGTTATGACAGCAGGTTCCCAACCTGCTAACCCGGGTTCAACTCCCGGTGTTCGCACCATAATTAGACTCTGAGTTTCGGAGTCTAATGACTCCTACAATTAGCGATATTATGCAGGCTAAAGCAGCTATATTTGCTATAATTATTGATATTGAACCAACCATAATTCCATATATCAGCCAAAGAACTAACGCTGTTGATACTAGGAAGAAAGTTGGAAGAGAGATCCCCTCGTGTAACCCCTCCACCCACACTTCCCTAATTTGAGGGATCCACGCAATTACTCCCAGAGAACCTGCGATTATCCCTATGCCTTCTACGAATACTTCCTGCACAGTATCATCTCACAGGTGTTCTCTCTCTGATTTTCCATCTCCAGACCAGTCGTATATTCCTTGACCAGTCTTCTTCCCTAATTCTCCGGATTCTACCAGCCTGTCAAGAAGAGGATGAGGGAGATATGTGGGATCATCAAAAGACTCTGCAAGATTATTCAGAATATCTCTACGCACGTCCAATCCAACCAAATCGGAAAGCTCCAGAGGCCCCATCGGATGTTTATATCCTAACTTCATGGCGGTGTCGATGTCACTAGCATTCGCTACTCCCTCTGCCAACATTCTAATCGCCTCATTTCCCAAAACTACGCCAAGTCTACTAGTTGCAAAACCGGGAATATCACCTACAACTATGGTAGTTTTTCCCATTTCCCTCCCTATCTCTATTACCTCATCTATTGTGTCATCAGAAGATGAGTCATGCTTTATGACTTCTAGTAACTTCATAATAGGGACCGGATTGAAGAAATGCATTCCTACCACTCTCCCTGGATTCTTCACAACAGAAGCAATCTTGGAAATTCTCAATCCAGAGGTATTGGTGGCCAAGATTGCATTCGCTGGAGCCAACTCCTCTATTTTTTGGAATATTGATCTTTTCAAGTCAATTTTTTCGGGGACGGCCTCAATTACCAAATCAACTCCTGATAGGGCTTCTTCCAGATTTTCACAAGGAATCAATTTATTTGACCAGTCTTTGACTTCTTCTTCAGTATTTTTACCTCTTGTTATCCCGTCCTTCCAAAATTCGTAGACAGAATTCATACCTCTCTCAAGGGATTCCGGAAACGCATCGTACAGTCTAGTTTCCCATCCTGTCTGAGCACAGACTTGAGCGATACCAGAGCCCATTGTTCCAGAGCCAATCACAGCTACTGTACGCACGCTCACGCTACCTCGAAGACTGTTTTGGAAATAAGACGTACTCAAGCTTCACGCCCGTATGCGGCTAGAGCTGACTGAAAGAGCCTCTGCCGTGGGACATCATGCTCAAGGAAGCATGTAAATGGAGCTACGTCCTTTAGGAGCTCAATTGCAGATACATAAGCCCCGTAGATGAAAGGGTCAGCTACTTCAGTCGGTGGAATCATTATCCCGAGCCTTTCCAAGCCTTTTCTGGTATCCTCGTCCCATATGGAGTAGGTGTGATGCGTGAAGTGAAGATAAGCTGATAGTCTTCTGATATCAGACTTCGGCTTTTCGGTTAGACTTTCTAATAGCAATGTGTCTGGGTATCTAATTGCGTACAACGAGAGCATCACCTCTCTCTGTGTCTCTTCTCTCCATTGTCTTTTTGGGAGCCCCATCCAATTGTCTATTTCATCAAGCATCTCATTTGAGTACGGCCTCTTTACAGTGTAGAGGAGATTCTCATAAGTATCCGGAGACTCTTCGTCTGAATGATGGTGTTTGTAGAAATAGTCAGTAAGGTGGTCGAAGAAATGATTGCACTTCTCTCTGTCAAAAACTGATAGTGAATGAAATTGCATTAATCCGCCCCCACTAGCCTTTCCACTCTCTATACTGTATCCACTCTTTTTTCATGTAGTCGTTGATCAGTCTGTCTTCATCTTCATCGGTAGGTATAACTGTCTCTAAGTAAGCCTCGTACTCACTATCAGTGCCTTCGAATGCTTCACCGTAAACTGTGAACTTCTCACCTGCGTACTTGCCGATTCCCCTATTGAATTTGTCAGAGGGGAGAAAAAGCTCAGGTTCGCCGTCTTTTCTCGACTTACTGATTCTAACCATCTCCTTTCTCAGTTCTTCGAAGTATAGGCCCCTACTAGCTTCATTCAAATGTGCTCTGTCTGCTTCGATGTCGGACTCACGCTCGTCGTATCTTCCTTTGACGCCATAGACGTAAGCCCACTGAGCGCTAGTTGAATCATCAGTCCCGAATAGATCAAGGCCGGTACTTAACCACTTGTTGATATATTTCTGAAGTAGGGATATTGGAATTACTCCCTGCTTTACTATTCTTCTCAGTCCATTTGCACCTGTTCCCAAATGGAATGACTCTTCCTTGAGCATCGGTCCCATACTGGCAGCAAGAGGCTTGAAAGATGATGTGCTCAACATTTTTAGTTGGTATTTTCCATCCCTGTCGATGAAGTGAGTGAAGCAGAAGAAATCTAGCCAATGATCGATTGGCGCATTAAATGACCCTAGGATTCTAGTGCCTTCCTGAGCATTCCTCTCTAACAACTTGGAAGCCTCTCTGACTCCCTGCTCTCCAAAGAAAGTACAAAGTAAGTATGCCATTTGCCACCCATGTCTTTGCTCTTCGCACATTATCCTAAGTGCCGACTTCCTATCGTATTCTGTAGGTGCTGAGGCCAATAGGTGATTTTGCTGCTCAACACTAGCAAATTCGGTGTCACCTTGAACACTGACCATATTGATTATTGCGTCCATGATGTTCTGTTGAGGAATTTGCATCCTTCGCTCCCACTTCGGCATTCCTTGGAAGTCTCCGAATTCTATCTCACTACCCGCAGTATCCCAATCAAATTTGATATCGAATCTGTAATCTCCGAGCCATGATGGATCGAAACCAATTCTAGTCTGCCACTCGCTGAAGTCATTTATCCAAGACTCAAAGTTTTGACTGTAACTCTCTACTATCTCAGTATCTGCCATGTACCCCGCTCGGATAACAGGTATATCAAACGGCGTATCTGAGAACCATCAAATTCTGACTCAGTTTCCTTCAAATCTTGGGGTCTTAGTCTCAACGTATGCCTTGATTCCTTCCTTGGCATCGTTTGATTGGAACAAATCAGATTGGAGCTCTCTCTCAAGTGCTAGGTGATATTCGAGAGGAATCTCAAGACCACTTTGGACGCTCCTCTTGATATTACCAATCGCCTTTGACGCGGCGAACGGCAGTGTGAACCGTCCCGCATAGTCGATGACATCTTGATGGAATTCTTCCAGGGTCATTGAATCATATATGTCGTGGACTAAATCCATTTCTCGTGATTCCTCAAATGAGAACTTTCTGCCTGTTACCATTATCTCCATAGCCTTCGCCTTTCCAACCAGTCTAGACAGGCGAGCAGTCCCGCCAGTGCCAGCAAGGACCCCGAGCGCCACTTCAGGCAGGCCGACCTGAAAGTTTCCCTTTCTGGCGATTCTGATATCGGCCGCCATGGCAATTTCGAGACCCCCTCCTACGGTATGGCCGTTTAAGGCGGCTATAACGAGCTTGGGGGTTTGCTCTAATCGTGAGAGAGTCTCATTAGCATGTAGGCAAAAGAAATACTTGTACCTTGGAGTTAGTTTGTTGAGATACTTGATACTAGCGCCGGCAGAGAAGAACTTTTCACCATAGCCTGTGATTAGGATAACAGAGACATCATCGTCAAACCTCGCACTCAGTATCGCGTCATCAATATCGTGCCACATTTCTCTGGTATAGGTGTTGACCGCAGTTTTGCCTTCTGCAAGGGGTTCACCAGCAGAGTCGGAACACAATTGTATTATCGCTATACCGTTTTTAGTCACTCCATAGTTTACCAGCTTATTCTTCATCGGCTCAAGTTCGGGCCATGACGTCATGTTCTTTCCACTGGGGGTGGCCATATCAATCAAACGGAAAGCTCAAGAGAGTCAAGCATCACTATCAGGGAAAGATACTGGAGCTCCTGTTTTCTTAACTTCCTTCCACTGCTCTCCAATTTCAATGGCCGCACTACTCTGTTCCCAAGAGTCTCTCCTCAGAGACCCACGGAAAGGCATCCTTGTTACCAACCTACCATCAGCCATCTTCTTCCTCCTGAGCATGAATATTTTCGCAATAGGCCACATCATCCTTCTTATTATTCCAGGAGTGTACACCCAGCGCATAAATTCCAAACCATCTCCTTTCTTTTTCTGATCTCTCATCCAATATTCAGCAACCCTTTTGAATCCTCTATCTCCAATCCTATTCATTAGAAATCGATTGGTAGCACTGACCTTAATCAGTGGAACTAATTGCTTCCTAACCTCTTCTTCATAATCACATTCTCCAAGTATTGATTTAGCTGCAAGTGACCCGCTTGTTATGGCATATTTCATCCCAAAACCCCACATAAAATCTTGAAGGCCGCCTGCTTCTCCAACGTAGTATCTGCCCTCATGGTGATATCTATCGGGTATTGAAAAATCTCCTTTGCCACCGACTCTTTTGATCGGTTTCCTGTTCAATTCATAATGCTCTTCGTACCATGCTATGGTTTCATTGAGGTACCTTCCACTTTTCTTCTGTTTTCTCCAGAGGCAAGTACAAATTAGTCCGATACCGTCTATGATAATGAGATAAGAATATGCCCCCGGGGCGAGTTTATCGTTCAGTTGGAAAGAGACGTGATTAGGATGATCTGTATGAAATACCTCTCCAAATGCTACAGCACTGGACTCCTTAGGTCCCGCTGCAATAATCTGGCAATCCTCGGGATCCCTCTTTGAGTTGTAGTGTATTTTTGCCCCAGCAGCAATTGCCATCCTCTTGAATCCCTGATCTATACAGTGCTCATCAGTTCCCCTCTCGACTACCCTGAATGCAATACCTTCAGTTCTTGGTTGCGTAATTACATCATCTGGGTGTATGAGATCAACCACACTGAAAGCATCAGATTTGAAGGATTCAGGATCGAGACCCCATTCACGCATATCCTCAAAGAAGTCATTTCCGCTTGTCCAATTTTCAAGGCCTTGAAAATCACCATCAAATCTTGCACCGCTGTCGCCCCTGATTTCGTGCACATGAACTTCAATACCTGCTTTAGCCAGTATAGTAGCGGCCGATAGTCCTGATAGGCCAGCTCCCAAAATGTGTACGGCCCCGCTTTCCACGAATATCCGACTTATGTCATACGCTTCAACAGTTGGGTTCTATCCACCTAATTCAAGTCAAGTAAGGGGATGCGCAACTATGTCAGTGCATATCTCAGTTGAGGCAGAGGCCCTCAATCCGGACTCTCTAAGGAAAATCCTAGAGACCGAAGATTGTGGGAGTATTGTCTCATTTATTGGAATCACTAGGGGGAATGAGGAGGGCTCTAAGGTAGAGAGATTGGAATTTGATCACTGGGGAAAAGAGCTACCCATTGTTCTAGAAAAAATTGGGATCAATGCTATTTCGGGTTTCGATATTAATTCAGTAGTAATTGCACACAGGATAGGAACAGTATTGCCATCAGAACCCATAGTTTGCATACATGTCGCATCACCTCATAGAGCTCCTGGATTTGAAGCGTGCTCGTGGATAATGGACGAATTAAAGTCACAAGCACCCATATGGAAAAAAGAGATAACATCAGATGGTGAGTCTTGGAAATCTGGCTTGGGCTAAAATGATGAATTCGTTGAAATGTGGGCTTTCCAGATTACCTATTAGTAAACCCCCCTTCCCATCAATTGGTAATATGGTCACCAAAAGAGTTGGCATTGTCAACATTGGCGCTAAGAAGGTGATATTCAGGGAAGCTAAGGCCACTGGAATAGTCAGACTTTCCAACGAAAGCTTGAGTATTGTTGCTGATGGTAAGTCGATTAAAGGAGATGTCAGAGAAGCTTCTACAGTAGCAGCAATTCAAGCAGTTAAAGAAACGCCTCGGATAGTACCTCACTGCCACACAGTTCCAGTAGAGGGGTGTTCAGTTCAATGGGAGGTTGAGCCAACTGGTTTGAGGTGTACCGTGACAGTCAGCACACACTGGACAACCGGAGTAGAGATGGAGGCCCTGTGCGGTGTAAGTGCAGGACTTCTTTGTGCATTCGATATGCTCAAATCTACTGAGAAAGACTCAAAAGGTCAATATTTTGAAACATCTATCGAAGGAATCAGAGTTTTGCATAAGAAGAAAGGTGAGCCGCACAATTGAATGACCAGTTACCCTTCGCAGGTACATGGCGACAACAAATCTGACGGATTTCCTCCTCCAAGCTACTGAGGCAGCTGCGGTTGCGGCCTCTCCCTGGAGGGGCAAGGGGGACGGTAAGGCAGCCGACGGCGCTGCCGTGGAGGCGATGAGAGCCGTCTTTGACAAAGTTCCATTCGATGGCAGAGTAGCAATAGGTGAAGGGGAGAGGGACGACGCCCCAATGCTATGGATTGGCGAGCCTCTCGGATCAATGCAAGGAATGTCTGGCGCTCCGAGAATAGACATCGCTGTAGATCCTCTAGAGTGTACCAATCATGTAGCAAACAATCTCCCCAATGCTATGGCAGTTTTAGCCGCCGCCCCGCGGGGTTCACTCTTGCATGCTCCAGATTGCTACATGGACAAAATTGCCGGTTCTGAGGAGTTACTGGGGGAATTGAGCCTCGATGCGGAGCCTTCTTACAATTTAGAATCAGCGTGCAGTACCTTAGATAAAGCCCCATCAGAACTCAATGTGGTGGTAATGGATCGTCCCAGGCACGTCGATCTAATCAGAGAGATCAATAATTTTGGATCCAATGTCATAACGATTGGAGATGGTGACGTCTCAGCCTCGTTGGATGCAGCGGATCCGGAATCTGACATTGACTTGCTAATGGGAGTAGGGGCCGCTCCAGAGGGAGTCATAACTGCAACAGCCCTCAGAGGGCTCAATGCTACCTTTCAAGGAAGATTGGTTTTCAAGAATGAAGGCCATAGGGAGAGGGCCCAAAGGATGATTGAAGGGGATATTGAGAGACTTTGGGATAGAGACGATCTATGCTCATCAGAAGACTCCATATTCATTGCATCAGGTGTTTGCGATGGAAGGACTAGAGGAGTGGAATTTCATCAGGGTGGCGAAGCATCAGTGCACTCAGAAATTATTGACGTTGCGTCTGGAATTCATAAATTCGTATCATCTACCAGAAAATTCTAGATCTTACTAACCAATCCCTCTAACGATGGATTAATTTCTAATTACCCACTCGTGGCAATTGGTAGTGGATATGGATAAGCAACTTCTTGAGAAGACAGCACGGGAATTAGTGGCATCTGGGAAAGGCATTCTTGCAGCAGATGAAAGTAATGGCACAATGTCTAGTAGACTGGAGGCGGTCGGCATCGAACCATCTCCCGAGGCTCGAAGGATGTACAGGTCCAACATATTCTCAACCGAGGGATATGAGTCCGCAATAAGCGGAGTTATTCTCTTCGATGAGACAATCAGACAGTGCATGGACGATGGGACATCTATTCCAGAATATCTTTCCAGCAGAGGAATACATCCCGGCATCAAGGTTGACACAGGGGCGAAGAACCTAGCAAATCATTCAGGTGAGAAAGTTACAGAAGGCTTAGACGGACTCAGAGATAGGTGTGCTGAGTATTTCTCCATGGGCGCAAGATTTGCCAAGTGGAGGGCAGTCATCAGAATTGGGCAAAATATGCCCAGTATCGCCAATATCTCAACAAATGCTCATGCTCTTGCCAGATATGCTTCGATTTGTCAAGAACAAGGACTAGTGCCTATAATAGAGCCCGAGGTCGTTATGGAAGGGGATCACAGTGCGGAAAAATGCTTTCAGGTTACTTCTGAAATACTCACACAGACATTCAGAGATTGTAAAAAACAGGGAGTTCACCTTCCAGGGACCCTACTCAAGCCAAACATGATAATGCCGGGAAAGGAATGCGACATTCAGATTTCCAGGGAAGAGGTAGCTAACCTCACCGTCAAGTGCCTTTCAATGAATGTTCCAGAAGAGGTCGAGGGGATTGTATTCTTGTCCGGTGGCCAATCCGATGAAGACGCCACTGCCCATCTTAATTTGATGAATTCAACTGGTGTAGAACATCCATGGAAGCTATCCTACTCATATGGGAGGGCTCTGCTTGCACACGCCTTGCAGAATTGGGCTGAAGGCTCCGCCGAAGATAGCCAGAAAGCTTTCGCCCACAGAGCGGAAATGAATAGTCTAGCGCGTAGCGGAGATTGGTCCATAGATTTGGAGTCTTGATATAGCCTAAGTGGACTTAGAAACTAAATTGGGAGAATCAGTTCTCTCCCTCTAGAACTCCTGGCCTAAGTTGCCAGACACATATCTCATATCGACCGGACAGGGCACCACCTCTCTTGGTCGTTGCAACTTTCATGATATCCTTATCCTTTGACAAAACATTTCCAAGTTGCTGAGGAGTAGTACCATGCCTCATAGTCGTGTTCACATGCTCTAAGATTTCAGTAGTATTAG
Source organism: uncultured Candidatus Poseidoniales archaeon (assembly GCA_964016345.1). GTDB lineage: Archaea > Thermoplasmatota > Poseidoniia > Poseidoniales > Thalassarchaeaceae > MGIIb-O5. The sequence goes on from CAXHFM010000024.1 coordinate 11,639, forward strand.
CCTCTCCTCTAGAGTGCAGGAATTTCTTGATTTTTTGCCTAAGTCTTGTAGTCCTCATTTTTTACTCCTCCTTGGTGGGCCTTACACGCTCATGATGAGCTACCCATTCTTCAGTTGCCCATTCTGAAAGTGGGTACTCGCGACCAGAAATGCCACTTCTCCTTATGGTGCCGATCCTAACTATTGAGCTATCAGACTCCAGTACTCCAGAAATGTCACTATGCATATTTGCAAACTCCGAATTTCCTTCCAACCAGTTGGCTATTTCAGCGGTATTTCTTGGCCTCTGAGAAACGAACTTTCTAATCATTTTTCGGACATTATCCGATGTCATATTATCTCGCCTCTCCTGATTACAGGTCCCCGTTGCTTACCCGATATGCACAGGATAGCAGACACTGATATAACCGTTCTGTACGATTTAGCCAACTTTAGTTACCTATCATCACGGTAAATGGCAAAATTATGAAGTAACTACTTAGTGTTGAAATGGAACCTTCCAATTCTCCACTAGAAATGTGTAATAAAATGTAACTAATGAGAATATTTTATTACAAATAACTTATGTGGGGTAATTGAATGGTGGTAAATGATGTCGGATGATTCCGAATTCAAAGGGAATTTGGACGAATCTGTATCTCCCTCGAAAATCAGAAGTAGGAACAAGAGGAGGATCCTAGGCGTTCTTTCCGAGGGCAGATATACAGTTGGCGAAATTGCAAGCGCGACCGGAATCAGGGTTCCTCATGCATCTGCAGAAATAAGGAGGCTGAGAAACGTAGCACTGGTAGACAGCGATATGCCTGCTGGAAGTAGAGGTGCTAAACTACATCTCACAGAGGCTGGTTGGTTAGCCATAAAATCAGATGAATTAGCTTTAGCCGCTGAAGCACTTCCTATTTCGAGAGAAGAAGGCAACTACTGCATACTTTTCCGCGATGGGCCTAACCTTCTGCTGGGATTGTTAGCAAGGCCATCCTCCCCATTGATCCCAATTCCCGATAGGCCACCCCCGAGAAAAGTAGTAAGTCACTTTTCCAGTGGAACCGAAGGGGTTCCTTGGAGCTGGGCTGTACTGAGGGAAAGAACTCCAAGGTGGATCGATCTCTTAACCAATGAATACAGAACTTCTCCTCCTGTGCATGACAAGGGGAAAATTGAAACTTTTACTGAGAGTGAATCTATAATTGGTATAGTTAGGGCAAAACTACTAGATGAGGAACAGCCGATCGCTGTAGCGCCAGGTAAATGGTTCTCAGGGCCCCTCCACAGGCCGAAGCCCCCTCTCCCAGAATCATCAATGCACAGGGGTCAATGGATTCTTGCTAGATGCCACGAGCTAGCTCCAGATATCAGGCCGGCTTCTCCAGTAGTTGCTGTGGCATCAGAAAGACTGCCTCGGTCCATGCTACTCAAGGCCTCAAGGCAGGGGTCGTTGATTATTGCTGATCTCAGCGGATTCGAATCGGATGGGGAGAAGTACCCTATTGAAACTCTTGAACACTGGGTTTCTGTAGCTCATCCTCGTCTTTCCGAATCGGAGAGGTCGAGAAGATGTCAAGAGCTTAAAGACAGAGTATCGGGGGTTAGGAGGGCCAGGACTGAGGACTCCACATGGAGAAAATTCAGGCAGGACTGGGGAAAATCTGAATTCTCATCCTCAGATGTTCTACCAAGATTATTGGATACTAGGGGACTTGGTAGAGCTGCTTCAGAGTCACTAATTAGATGGGCAATTTCAACACCTGAAAACCTCCCGCTGGTCATCGATATACCAAAAGA